>DASTBC010000197.1 GCA_035712245.1 Candidatus Eisenbacteria bacterium | reverse complement strand
GGAGCGGATCGCTTCCAGGACGGGATCGGTGAAGTGCAGGTAGAGGTTGTAGTAGGTCTCGAGGCGCTGGGTCATCGGGGACCTCGCCGGTTCTGAGGCTTGTCGGTCGTCGGGTTCGGCCACGCGGCCGCTCGGTCTCGGCCGCTCGGCTGCTCCGCCACCCGGCCGCTCATCTGCTCCGCCACCCGGCCGCTCATCTGCTCCGCCGCTCGGCCACCCGGCCGCTCATCTGCTCCGCCGCTCGGCCGCGGCAACCCGGAGGCGGCTACTCCACCTTGGCTCCATTCTCCACGAGGAGCTGCTTCAGCAGAGAGCGATGGCAGCGCGCCTCGTCTTCACAATAGCAGCCCACGGAATAGTCCGTGACATGGGAAAGCGCGGCGAGAAGCGCGAGGTCGTGCTTCGCGTCCGGGCGCGCCATCTCGGCCAGGTACTTCCGGCGATACGCGTTCCACTCGGCCTGCGTCCGCGCCGCGAGTCCCATCTTCATGGTCTCGAGGCTCGGCGCGAGATTCGGGAACCAGACGTCGTACCAGTCGTCACGCGCGAAGCGATCCTTCGGCACGCCCCGAGGCGGCCGCCGGACCGTTCCAACACGCAGCCCCTCTCGCGGGTGCCTCGGAGTGCCCAGCCGAACGATCCGCACGCTCACTCGAGGCTCCTCGTTGCCGTGTGCGCCTGCCCGTCCCGCCAGGCCACGGTCGCCGTTCCGGAGCGGTCGCCGCTCCGGCGCGCTCGCCGCTACCGCGCGCTCCACCGCTACGGAGCCGTCCCCGCTACGGCGCGGTCGCCGGCTCCGAAGCCTTCGCCTGCTCCGCGAGCGCCTTCGCCTGCGGCGTGTTGAACGGGAAGTGATCGAGCACGTCGTACTCCCAGACGTTCGTGGGGAAGATCACCACGAGCTCCGCGACCTCGTCGTCCAGGTTCTGGAACGAGTGCGGCGTCATGGGCGGGATGTTCACGATGTAAGGCCCCTCCAGCACGAAGATCGAGTCGCCGAGCGCGTACATCACCTTCTGCCCCTTCGTGAGCACGTGCGACTCCTCGCCCTGATGCGTGTGCATCGGCGGCGCGCCGCCGGGAGCGGTCCACGTGATTCCGATCGTCAGATTGCGATAGCCGTGACGCTGGCCCTCCATCACGTGCACGTATTCCCCCGGGCCGGGGTTGATCACGTCGAGATCGCTCTTCTTCAGCGCGAAATCGCTCACCCGGTTCATCGCCGGCGCCTGCCATTGTCCCGGCACCCGGCGCGTCTCGAGCACCTTGTGCGGGTGATGCTGGGCGTGGAGCTTCTGCTTGGCCCCGTCCGGCGTCAGGATGATCTCGCCGTGCTCGATCCGCTCGCCAGGCTGGGCGTTCGCGCTCGTGTGGGTCACCGTCGGCTCGGGAGGTCCCGCGGGCTTCATGTCGGCGGGGGGCGCTTCCGGCTTGCGGACACATCCGACAGCGAGGAACGCGACACCAAGTGCAATGAAGAACGTCCGCCGGCGCGGGCTCATCCTGCCTCCTGGGTTCAGGTGTCCTGGAGCAAGCTCTGCAGCTTCGTCATGGTCGCGAGATTGCGCGCGGTTCCGGCATCGCCGATGGCGTGGTTGACGGCTTCCCAGAGAGGGCTCTCGGCGATTCCCTTCGCGCACCAAAGGTACGCGATTCGATTGCGGAGTGCGAACGATTCCGGAGCCCAGCGCTGCCGCGCCAGCGGCTGGAGCGCGGCCGCCGCAGCCTTGTCCCGGAGGGCCATCACGAGGAGACGAGTGGGATCCTTCGCCACCGCCGCGAGCGGGTTTCCATGCACGACGTCCGCGACCTCGCCCGCATCGAGCACGACCACACGGCACGAGACTCCGGTCCGCTCCGCCACCGCCTTCGAGAGTCTCTCCTGGAGATCCCCGGCGGGCTTCCGCGGCAGGGTGAACACGACGTTCCCGCTGTTGAGAACCGTCCGAACGTCCGTGTAGCCGAGGTCCTCGAAGAGTCGCCGCAGGTCGGCCATGGCGACACGCTTCGCCTTGCCCACGTTGATGCCGCGCAGGAGCGCGACGCGACGGTCGGCGGCCATGGGGTCAATCTACTCAATGCCGTGAACAAAACCGTACTCAATTGTGAGGTAACCAGTTGCGCTACGGCGGGGAGAGCCTCTGCCAGCCCCAGTAGGCTCCCGCGTGCAGCTCACGGACGGCGCCCTTCTCGTCCTCGCGGAACACGATGTACCCCGTGCCGCCCTCCCGCACGAATCGGTTCGAGTCGACCCAGGTCCAGCGCTTTCCCGTGAAGCTCAGCGTGCCGTCGTCGTTCGCGGTGACGGTCAACTTCCCCCAGATGCGTGGCGGATCGCAGCTCCAGCACGAAGGGAGCGCGCCGTACTCGCCCGCGAACCGCGAGGCGTTCACCGTCTCCGCACGGGGCGCCGGATCCGGCACCGTGTGCCGCTCTCGAGAAGCAGGGAAGAAACGGTCCAGCAACGCACCCTTCAGATGATCCCGGAGCCCGCTCCCCTCGAAATGATTCACGACGAAGAACCCGGCGCGCGCCTCGGGGATCAGCACCATCAGCGTGCTGAATCCCGCCATGTTCCCTCCATGCTCGACGACGCGCTGCTTGCCGACGAAGTCCTCGTTGAATCCGAGACAGTACCCCGGAATCGACGGATGCATCCCGAACTGCCGGCGCTTCATCTCATTCGCCGCCTTCTGGCTCAGGATCCGCCGCCCGCGCCCGCGCCCGCCCTCGCCCCCGGCGCCACCCTCGAGATGCGCGATCATGAATCGCCCCACGTCCGCGAGCGTCCCGTTCACCGAGGACGCCGGCGTGCTGTGATACCACTCCCAGCGTTGCGCCACGAGCGAGTCTCCCTCGAGCTCGTACCCGACCGCCACGTCGCCCTGCAACACGCCAGGAACGTTGATCGACGATCGCTTCATGCCGAGCGGCTCCCAGATGTTCCGCCGCAGATACTCCTCGAAGGAGAGCCCGCTCACCTCTTCGACCACGAGTCCGGCGAGCGTGATCCCGTACGTGGAGTACGCGATCGTCTCCCCGGGCGGCCGCACCCGCACCAAGCGTCCGTCCAGGAAGCGATCCAGCGGGAGCACTCCCTCCTTGGTCCCGGCCTGCGTCCCCGGACGGATCTCGTCGAATCCCGCGGTGTGCGTGAGGAGATGTCGCACCGTCACCGGCTCTGGGTATGTCTTCGGAATCGCGACGCGCTTCACGTAGCGATCCACCGGAGCGTCGAGATCGATCTTGCCCCGGTCGGCGAGCTGCACCACCGCCGTCGCCGTGACCGCCTTCGAGATCGAGCCGATCCTCCAGACGGTCGAGTCCGGGGAGACTCCGGCGCCACGCGCCACATCCGACAGACCGTAGCCGCGACTCCAGACCACCTTGCCGTTCTGCACGAAGATGAATCCGGCGCCCGGAAACTTCTCCCGCGCCATCTCGGCCGTGATGACCGAATCCACCAGCGACGCCAGCCGATCCCGGTCCACCCGGACCGAGGGGCGGGGTTTCGAGGACTTGGCGAGACCGGTGCAGGCCAGGGCGAACACGAACAGGAGGAGGCAGGCGGAGATTCGCTTCATCGACTCCTTAGTCTCGAGAACATGAGGTGCGTTACATTCGGCATCGCGACGGTCCCCCGGAGCTCGAGCCCGTGCAGGTTGTTCCCGAGACCCTCGAAGAGACGCTCTCCCGCACCCAGGAGAATCGGAACGAGATGGATCTCCATCTCGTCGACGAGCCCGGCCGCGAGATACTGCTGGGCCGCCTTCGCGCCGCCGGAGAGCTGGACGTCCTGATCCCCCGCGGCCCGGCGCGCCTGCGCCAGCGCCGATTCGATCCCGTCCGTCACGAAGTGGAACGTGGTGCCGCCGTCCAACGAGAGCGGCTCACGCTCGTGGTGCGTGAGCACGAACACGTCGTGGTGGAAGGGAGGATTCTGGCCCCACCATCCCTTCCACGGCTTCTTCGGATCCCACGGTCCGGGATGTCCTCCGAACATGTTCCGGCCCATGATCGTGGAGGCGATCCCCTCCATGGACTTCTCGACCACGCGCGAGCTGTCGTTGACCTCTCCGCCCGGCAAGCCGTGCTGGGAGCGCCACGCCGCGGTCGCGAGGACCCATTCGTGAAGCCGCTCGCCGCCCACGCCGAGCGGATTCTCGACGCTCTGGTCCGGTCCCGCGATGTATCCGTCGAGGGACATCGAGATCCTGAAGCGAAGACGCGACACGGCTGGTCCTTTCAGTCGAGGCCCACGGCGGGCCCGCTCGCGATCACGTTCCTCCAGAGCCAGCCGACCTGCAAGTCCGTGTAGCCGGCCGCCAGGGGCGATCGTGCCGAGCCGCCATGCCCGCCGCTCGTCGGTGGTTCGTGGCCCGTCGCGCCACTTCCGGCCGCGGCACCGCCGCCGCCCGCCGCGGCGCTCCGAACGCGCAGCGTGTGATCCGCACCCGGGAACGTCACGATCGTGGCGCGATCATTCCCGCCGTTCGCGAGCGCCGCGCGCCAGCGCGCCGCTCCGGTCTCGGCCGGCTGGTCCGTGTCACGATCCCCGTAGATCAAAAGCACCGGACACTGGAGCTTCGCGATATCCGCGGCCGGATCGTACGTCGCGACCCAGCTCCAGTTCGACCGGTTCTCCTCCGACGGGAGGATCTTGTCGAGCTGCTCGGCGAGCGGCGCGAGCGCGCCGTTGCGGATCGTGTCGAGCCTGACGACGACCTTCTCACGATCCTTCCCGGTCCCGAGATACTTGAAGTACGCATCGAGGACTTCGACCGCGGCGGTCGTGTCGGCCGGCGAGAGCCCCATTCGTTTGAAGTGCTGGCGGTACGCGAACATCTCGGACTCGTGAGGCGTCGCGCCTCCACCCGAGACGACCACGAGGAACGCGGTGCCGGGAGCCTTCGACGCCGCGAGCGGCGCGACCCAGCCGCCCTGGCTCACCGCCCAGAACCCGATCCGCGACGCGTCGATCTCCTTCATCGTCTTGAGCTGATTCACCGCAGCCACGGCATCGTTCGCGAGATCGTCGAGGGACGCCGCCCACCACGCTCCCTTCGACTCGCCCGTCCCGCGCTTGTCGTACCGGAGGCTCGCGATTCCGAGGCTCGCGAACTCCTGCGCGAAGCGCTCGAACCCGTTGCGCGTCTGGGGGCCCGACCCATGGAGGAACACCACCGCGGGGAACGGGCCGGATCCCGCCGGAAGGAGGACCGTTCCTCGAAGCTCGATGTCGCCGTTTCGGAACGTGACGTCGCGCCCTTTCCTCGCGGTGGGCGCGGTGGGCGCGGCCGGAGCGGTCGAGCCGGTGGCGACCGGGTGCGAGCCGGTGGGAGCGGGATGCTGTGCCGCAGCGATGCCGGAAAAGACGAGCGAAAGAACGACCACGGCGAAGAAACGGATCATCGGGTTCTCCGAGGAGCGATACCGGGCTCGAGGGCCTTCAGCACGAGATCGCACCGGTCCGCGACCGGACCGGGAGGGACGGAGACGATCTCGTATCCGCAGCGAACGTACCACTGGCGCAGGGAGTCGTGAACCCGCACGGACTCCGCGAAGGTCTGGTCGCGCTCGGAGTCGACCTGATAGATCGCTTCCCAGGGTGGAAGGATGAAAGCCCGGGGATGATAGGGGTACTCGGTCAGGTGGCGGTCCCGCTCGCGGGCGGAGAGGAGGCCGAGCTGGTCGAGCATGCCGAGGGCGTCGAGGATGCTCCGATCGAAGAAGTAGATCTCGCGCTCCGGGCCGCCCTGTCCCGCGCGGCCGCTGCGCTCCCCGGCCGCTCGGTACTGCTCGATGTCGCGACCCAGGATCTCGTAGGCGAACTCGCCGGGATCGGGTCTCGGCGGCAGCCCTCGCGCGAGCCGCTCCCGGATGATCGTGCGCGCCGACTCCGGCGCGTACGGGTAACCCCGGCGCGCCAGCTCGTCGAGCAACACCGTCTTCCCGGCGCCCGGCCCTCCGGTCACGACGACCCGCCGGACGCTCATCGGGCCTCGAAGCCCTCGAGCACGTTGCACGCGTTCACGCCCAGCTCCTCGGTCGCGTAGCCGCCCTCGAGCACGAACACGGTCGGGAGGTCGAGCTCCGCCACGCGTTCGCCCAGGAGCGTGAAGTCCACGCTCCGGAGCTTGAAGGTCGAGATCGGGTCCTTTTCGTAGGTGTCCAGTCCCAGCGAGACCACGAGCGCGTTCGGACGATGGTGCCGGATCCGGTCGCGAGCGAAGTCGAGCGCTTCGAACCACTCTCCGGTCGGTGTTCCCGCCGGGAGCGGCAGGTTCAAATTGAACCCGTCGCCATCGTCCTCGCCGGTTTCGTCGGAGTGGCCGAGGAAGAACGGATACTCGGTACGAGGATCCCCGTGGACGCTGACCGTGAGCACGTCGGAACGGTGGTAGAAGATCGCCTGCGTTCCATTTCCGTGGTGATAATCGACGTCGAGGATCGCGACATGGAGGTAGTCCCGCGACCGGAGTGCCTCCGCCGCCACGGCGGCGTTGTTCAGGAAGCAGTACCCGCCCATGAAGTCAGGTCCCGCATGGTGCCCCGGCGGGCGGGTGGCGGAGAAGACCGCCCGCGCCCCGGTCTCCTGGAGGAACGCGACCGCGCTGACGACCGCGTCGGCCGCTTCCTTCGCGGCGATCCACGTTCCCTTGACGAACGGCGACTCGTTGTCCATGGAATAGAGCCCGAGCCTCGCGGTGAAGTTGTCCGGCTCGAGGTCCGTCCGGAGCGTCCTCACGGGCCATACCGCGGGAAAGGGCTGAACCCTTCCGTTCGCCGGGTCCATCGCGACCCACTGATCCCACGCGGACTCCAGGAAACTCAGATAGCGCTCCGAGTGCACGCGCGGGAGGAGTCCCGACGAGCTGTGGGTCGGCATCCGGATCTCGTGCCCGCGCGCCGTCAGCTCCGCGTGCACGATCTCCGCGCGCTTGGGGGTCTCGAAGCACGGCACGCGCTCCCCGCGGTGAAACTCGTATTCGGGGGCGTGCATGACGTGGGTCGGGGAGACGAACGCGATCACGACGCGTCTTCTTTGTACCGGTCGGGCGCGTAACGCTTCGCGAGGAGCCCCGTGGCCTCCTCCAGCCGGATCGACTGGACCAGGACGCCTTCCTCTCCATAGGGGAGATACGCCTGACACCGGCCCGCCGGGTCGATGAGGCTGGTCGCGGACTCGGGGTAGCGGAGCGCGTAATTCACGCTCGCGAAGTAGATCCCGTTCTCGATGCTCCGCAACATCATGGCCTTCTCGTAGTACGCCCCATGCGGGTCGCCCCACTGGGAGGGGAGCCCGTTCCCCTCGAAGTCGCTGCCCGAGTGCTGCGGATGGAACACGATCTTCGCGCCGCGCACGGCGGCCCAGCGAACCGTCTCGGGATAGCGCCATCCCTCGTGGCAGATCACGATCCCGAAGCGAAGCCCGTCGATCTCGAACATGCGGCGTGTCGTGCCCGGGATGTAATAGGGATCCTCGCTCGGCGCGAGCTGGTTCTTGGTCTGATATCCCAGAAGGCCGCCTTCCGCGTCCACGACGTACGCCGCGATCTGGCTCCCGCCCGCCGTGATCCGTTCCATGCTGAAGATCGTCGCGATCCGGAACGTGCGCGCCCACTGCTGGATCGTCTCGAGCGCGCGATCCTGCTGCGCGCGGTCCGCGGGCGGCACCTCGAAGTCGAGTCCGCGCAGGCCGGGCAGGTAGGCCTCCGGAAAGCACACGATCCGGGCGTCACGGGAAGAGGCCTCGGACATGAGCTTCCCCACACGGGCGAGCCCAGCGTCCAAGGATTCCGCGACGCGGGGGGAGGCGAGGGCGATGTTCACTTACTTGGCCGCATGCCGCATGCGGAGGATGTCGCCGACGAGGATGGCGGCAGGGTACAGAACCTCCTCCTCGCTTCGGGCGTGCGCCGCAAGCTCCTTGGCGAGCCGCTCCGCCTGGGTCGACTTCTCCGCGCGCGCCGCCTCCGCGAGCTTCTGGACCGCGGCGCGGATCCCTTTGTGCTCCTCGAGCATCTTCGGAAGCTCGGCGCGCAGCAGATCCGTCATCGCGAGGACCGTCTTCATGGTCTCGGCGGGAATCGTCTTCCCGGTCGCGAGCGGCTCCAGGAGCCCGAGCGGCGG
>DASTBC010000196.1 GCA_035712245.1 Candidatus Eisenbacteria bacterium | reverse complement strand
GAGACGCCGACGATCCGGGCGCTCCGGGACGCGCTCGGGATCGTGTCCACGACCGCCGGGGCGGACTACAAGTTCAAGGCGCTGTCGGTCGCCGCCAAGGTCGCGAACGGCCGGCTGCAGGTGTCGAATCTGGGCGGCGAGGTGGAGGAGATGGTGCTCGGGGCCACGGGATCGATCGGATTCGACAAGAGCGTCGATCTCGATCTCCTGTTCCTGGTCGCCTCCCAGTACATCAAGCCGGGCACCGTGCTCGCCACGTTCTCGAAGTACGCGCGGGACGAGAAGGGACGGCTGCCCGTGAAGGTGGCGATGACGGGATCGCTGGCGTCGCCGAAGTTCTCGGTCAAGCCCGCGTCCACGCTCGAGGCGGCGGGAGCCGGCCTGGCCAAGGACATCCTCGGGCGGATCCTGAGCGGAGGAAAACGACCCGACACGACGCGCATCGCTCCGCCGGACACCTCGGCCCGCTCCGACACGACCCGCGCGCCGGGCGAGGCGCCGAAGACGACCGCCCGCACCGACACGGCCGCCGCCGAGCCCCTGAAGAAGGCGCAGGAAGCCCTCGAGAAGATCTTCCGCCGGTGAGCGCGTGAGCGGGACCGCGCCCGCCGTCCAGGCCGAGGGACTCACGCGCACCTTCCGCGGCCGCCGCCGCGAGCGCGACGTGACCGCGCTCGACGGCGTGGATTTGCGCGTCGAGCGGGGCGAGTGCTTCGGCCTCCTCGGACCGAACGGGGCGGGGAAGACGACTCTCATCAAGATCCTCACGACCCTCCTCCTCCCCACCACGGGCACCGCGCGCGTGGCGGGCTTCGACGTCGCGAAGGATCCGCTCCACGTGAGGCGCCGGATCAACATGGTCTCGGGAGGCGACTCCTCGGGATACGGCATCCTCACCGTGCGGGAGACGCTCCACCTCTTCGCGAGCTTCTACGGCGTTCCGCGGGCCGAGGCGCGCCGCCGCGCGGACGAGCTCCTCGAGGTCACGCGCCTCGCCGAGAAGGCCGACACGCGGCTCTCGAGCCTCTCGACCGGCATGAAGCAGAAGCTCAACTTCGCGCGCGGGTTCATGAGCGATCCCGAGATCATCTTCCTCGACGAGCCCACGCTGGGTCTCGACGTCGAGGCCGCGCGCGACGTGCGCGCGTTCGCGGCGGCGTGGGTCCGGGAGCGCGACATGCGCTCGATCCTCCTCACGACGCACTACATGGTCGAGGCGGACGAGCTGTGCGGGCGCGTCGCGATCATCGACCGGGGGAAGATCCTCGCGCTCGACACGCCGCGCGCCCTGAAGCGCATGGTCTCGGCCGAGCCGGTGTTCGAGCTCTCGATCGGGACCGGGGGGGGCGCGTGGGACGGGCTCCGGGAAGTTCGCGGGGTGCGCTCGCTCTCGCAGCACGCGCATCCGGCCACGGGGGCGGTCCAGCTCAAGGTCGCGGTGGACGAGGACCAGGTGATCGGCGAGGTGCTGGGCCGCCTTCGCGACCTCGGGACGCCGGTGCTCCACCTGGCCAAGTCGGAGCCCACGCTCGAGACCGTGTTCGTCCAGCTCGTCGGGAGAGGGCTGGAGGACGACGCCGGATGACGACCGGGCGCGGGGACGTGCTGCGGATGAACCTCGGCGCGATCGCCGCGCGCGCGCAGGTGCGGATCGTGGCCTCGTGGCGCGAGAAATCGTGGATCGTCGGGGAGACGATCTTTCCGTTCCTCGCGATGGCCGCGTTCGTGCTCGTGTACCGGGGCCTGAAGGCGCCGCCGATCTACGAGGCGTTCGTGGTGCTGGGCGGCGCGATGATCGCGTACTGGAACAACGTGCTCTGGAGCATGGCGAGCCAGTTCTTCTGGGAGAAGGAGCAGGGGCAGCTCCAGCTCTACCTGATCACGCCGGTCTCCCGCATGTCGATCCTCCTCGGCATGGCGCTGGGCGGGATCGCGATGACGACGAGCCGCGCCGCGGTGATCCTCGCCGGGGGAATCCTGATCTTCGGGGTGCCGTTCCCGTGGGAGCGTGCGCTTCCGGCGTTCGGTCTCTTCCTCCTGACGCTCGCCGCCGTCTACAGCCTCGGCATGATCCTGAGCAGCCTCTTCCTCATGTGGGGACGCGAAGCCTGGTACACCGCCACGCTCTTCCAGGAGCCGATCCATCTCGCGTCCGGGTTCTACTTCCCGGTGCGCGCGCTCGGGACGGTCGCGGCGAGCTTCGCGTCGCTCCTCCCGATCGCGGTGGGGCTGGACGGGATCCGCCAGGTGCTCTATGGCGAAGCCGCGCACGGGTTCCTGCCGCTCCGGTGGATCCCGCTCGTGCTGGTGTGCCTGCTCGCGCTCTTCCTCTTCCTCGCGCACCGGTCGCTCTCGTTCATGGAGACGCTGGGAAAGCGCGAGGGCCGGCTCACGCTTCGGGGCGACTGAGAGGGCGCGGGTGAAGCGGACCCTGGACGTGATTCGCAGCTCGGCCTGGCTCGGGTGGCAGATCGAGGCGAACTGGGCGGATCCGTTCCTCTTCCTCGTCTACGCGATCGCCAAGCCGCTCGCGACCACGCTGATCCTCTTCTTCATGGTGCGCGTGGTCTCGGCGGGAACCGCCACGCAGGACACGTTCCTCTTCCTCTTCCTGGGGAACACGTTCTTCCTCTACGTGACCGAGGTGCTGATCGGGATCTCGTGGGCGGTGTTCCGCGACCGCGAGGACTACGAGACCCTCAAGTACATCTACACGGCGCCGATCCGCTTCCTGTCGTACCTGCTGGGGCGCGGATTCACGAAGGTGACCACCGCGACGCTCGGAGTCCTCGTGGCGCTCCTCTTCGGGAAGTTCGCCCTTGGCCTGCCCCTCGGCGGCGCGGGCACCCCGTGGGGGCTGGTCGTCCTCGCCGTGGCGCTCGGGCTGGTCGCGGTGTTGTGGCTCGGGATCATCCTGGCGGGAGCCTCCCTCATCGTCGCGCGCCACAGCATCAACATGAACGAAGGGCTGAGCGGCCTCTTCTTCCTCTTGAGCGGCGCCGTCTTTCCGCTCGAGGTGCTCCCGGCCTGGGCGCGCGCGATCTCGCTCGCGCTCCCGTTCACGTACTGGCTCGAGCTCCTTCGCAGGCTGATCCTCGGGCGTCCGTATGCCGCCCCGCTCGCCCAGACGCCGGATCTCTCGCTCTGGGGCGTGCTGGCGCTCTCCACGGCCGGGCTCACCGTGGCCGCGCTCCTCTGGTTCCGCTGGTGCGAGCACGTCGCCCGGTCACGCGGGCTCATCGACTGGAAGACGAACTACTAGGGGACCACGCCCTGTGTCAGGCCGGGAGGGGTCTCCGGGGCTTCTTCCGGAGGGCGCGCCCGAGCACGATGTTCACCGGGTGGCTGCGGGGAAGGATCGGGACCACCGGCGCGCGGCGGACGCCCAGCTTGCGGAGCGAG
>DASTBC010000195.1 GCA_035712245.1 Candidatus Eisenbacteria bacterium | reverse complement strand
AGAAATCGTCGGGCGCGGTGTGGACGACCAGGTCGTGGCCGCGATCTTCTCCCGATTCTGTATCGGCAAGTGAGTACCGCAACGCCGGATCGAAGCGGGTCGACGGCGCGCACGGGGGCGGGGACCGGGTTGCGGAGGGTTCCGATCCTCGTGATCGGCGCGGGTCATGCGGGATGTGAAGCCGCTTGCGTGGCTTCCCGCATGGGGTTGGACGTGGGGCTCGTCACGATGAGCCTCGACTCGATCGCGCACATGCCGTGCAACCCCGCGATCGGCGGTCTCGCCAAGGGACATCTGGTGCGCGAGATCGATGCGCTCGGCGGCATGATGGGGCGCATGGCCGACGCGGCCGGGATCCAGTTCAAGATGCTGAACCGTGGCCGAGGGCCGGCGGTGTGGTCGCCGCGCGCGCAGCAGGACAAGGCCCGGTATCGCGCGCTCGTGCGCGAGCACCTCGAGCGGGCGGCGCGCGTGACACTGATCCAGGCCCAGGTGGTCGGGTTCCAGGTCGAGAACGGGGCGATCCGCGGGGTCGAGCTCGCGGACGGCCGTTCGATCGACGCGGACGCCGTGATCGTGACCCCGGGAACGTTCCTGAACGGAGTGATGCACGTCGGTGATCGGACCTACGCCGGCGGGCGAGTCGGAGAGAAGTCGTCGAGTGGGATCTCCGAGTTCCTGGGCGGGCTCGGCTTCCGGTTCGTGCGCTTGAAGACGGGCACGCCGCCGAGAATCCACCGCGACTCGATCGACACGTCCCGGATGACACCGCAGCGGGGGGACGAACCCCCGCGGCCGTTCTCGCACTTCACCGATTCGCTCGAGGTGGACCAGATCGAGTGCCATCTCACGTGGACCGGCGAGCGGACGCACGAGCTGATCCGGAGGAACCTGCATCGCTCTCCGCTCTACACGGGGAAGATCCGCGGCGTCGGCCCTCGCTATTGCCCGTCCGTCGAGGACAAGGTCGTGCGATTCGCGGACAAGCCCTCCCACCAGATCTTCATCGAGCCCGAGGGCCGGGACACCCACGAGACGTACGTGAACGGGCTCTCCACCAGTCTTCCGGAGGACGTCCAGCTCGAACTGCTGAAGACGATCCCGGGCCTCGAGTCGGCAGATCTGATCCGTCCGGGCTATGCGGTCGAGTACGACTTCATGCCGCCCACGCAGCTCCACCCGACGCTGGAGACGCGGCTCGTGCGGGGCCTCTACCTGGCCGGACAGATCAACGGGACGTCCGGATATGAAGAGGCTGCCGCTCAGGGGCTCATGGCGGGGATCAACGCGGGGCTCGCGCTGCAAGGCAGACCGCCCCTGATCCTGCGCCGCGACGAAGCGTACATCGGGGTGCTCCTCGACGATCTCGTCACGAAGGGCACCGAGGAGCCCTATCGCATGTTCACGTCCAGCGCGGAGTACCGCCTGTTGCTCCGCCAGGACAATGCCGCGGAGCGGCTGCTTCCTCGAGCGCGGGATGCCGGTACCCTGAGCGACGACGAGCGCGCGAGGCTCGAGTCGATCGGAGTCGAGCGGCGGCGCGCCGAGGGACGGATCCGTTCGGCTCGCGTGTCGCTGCCGGAAGGGCGAGCGAACGATCCCGACGGAGCGCAGGAAGGCGGCGATTCGCGCTCGCTCTCCGACGCGCTGCTCGAGGCGCGTCTCTCCGTGGGGGAGGTGGTCGAGCGTCCCGAGCTTGCCGATCTTCCCGCGCAGGCGATAGAGTCCGCTGCGATCGAGATACGTTATGCGGGATACATCGAGCGGCAGCGGCGGGACGTGGAGCGCGCGTCATGCGCCGAGCGGCTCGACATCCCCGAGTCCCTCTACTCCGATCCACTCCGGGAGATTTCACGTGAGGCTCGCGAGAAGCTGCTTCGAGTGCGGCCCAGGAGCGTCGGGCACGCGTCGCGGATCCCGGGAATCTCGCCGGCCGACGTTGCCGTCCTCATAGTCTATGCGGAGCGAGAGCGGAGACGTCGCGCAGCCACGGCTGCCCCGCGATCTGGAGCGTGACCATCAGGAGTTCGTCGTCGCGATCCGAGAGTGGCTGGAGAGCTGTGAGAGGGGCCTCGACGCGCTCACGCTCTTCACGCGGTTCGGTCTCAAGGTTCACGAGCACGCCGGACGAACATCGCTGATCGCCGCCGGCGATCGAAGACAGATCTTCACCCGCCACGTCCTCGACTCCCTCAACCCGCTGAGCCTCTTCGAATCCGCGCCGCGCTCGATCCTGGATGTCGGAAGCGGCGGTGGGTTCCCCGGCATTCCCCTCGCGATCGCCTGGCCGCGCACTTCGGTGACTCTCCTCGAATCGAGGGATCGAAAGTCCGGATTCCTGGAGATGGCCGTCCGGGACCTCGGTCTCAAGAACGTGAAGGTGGTCTGCGACCGGCTGGAGCGCTTCGTCCCGCCGTCGAGAGAGTGGCGCCCCGAGGCGTCGTTCATCCGGGCCGTGGGCGGGCTCGGGACGCTCGTGCCAAGACTGAGGGAGATCTCGACGGGACAGGCAACGTGGGTCTACTTCCTGGGAGCGGACGCGTCCGTCGAGGCGCTTCGTGAAGAGCTGGGGAGTATCGACGCGCGAGAGGAGCGCGGGATGTTTGGTGGCCGGCTTCTGCGAGGAGGGTTCGCGACGGCCTGAAGCGGCCCCACCGGGGCGGAAGTCCATGTTTCACGTGAAACGTGGCCGTAACCGATTGAAATTGTGTGCGATCTCCAGGCGCGTGCAGCGAACGCGTGTTCCTCGCTTCGTTCGGACCCCGTCGCAGAGATAATGCACCCTCGGGGCCCTCTGCCCATGCGTCTTCGTGATGGGCGCGACACGTCGAGCGGCGCAAGTTCCTTCACGGGAGACGAGTACAGGGATTGGTCGGCCATGTTTCACGTGAAACATGGGGGCGAGTCTGCGTCGGCCTTGATTCAGTGGCTCAGGGGTGAGCGTTTGCCTCTCGCGCCTAGGTAGGACTAAGCGGCCCCGCCCGCCCATCTAGGTGGAGCAAGGCGGACCCGCCCGGTGGGCGAGCCACACCGCTGACGAGAGGCTCCGGTTCCCCGCCGAGCACGCCGGGAGGCATCCCGGCGGCCGTCATGTCGCCCAGCGGAGCGCGGCCGAGGGCCGACCCTTGCCCTGCGAATCCCAATCCCTGAGTACCCGACCTCGGGATCCACTCCCAGACCGTCACTCCGGGATTCCTCGTGCTGGAAAATCCCTTCCTCAGGCCGAGGCCCCATCCCAGTCGCTTCTCGCGCCCAGAACAGCCCCCTTCTCTGTAGGCGCCGGCACATCTCACAATGTTTCAGCCCTTTGCCGCCACGTTTCACGTGAAACATCTTTCCCGTTGGCATCCGGAACCCCGTCCCGGTACACTGCCCGCGCCCCGACGAGGACCGGGCTGCCCTCCAGCCCATCGCCAGATCGGAGCCTCCCAACTATGACCAGGACGGTCGCAATCGCCAATCAGAAGGGTGGGGTCGGGAAGACGACGACGGCCGTCAATCTTGCCGCGGCGCTCGCTCTCTCCGGGAAACGAATCCTCCTCGTCGACATGGATCCGCAGGGGAACGCGGGGAGCGGGCTCGGCTATCCATCCGTCAAGATCACGAAGGGCATCTACGAGGTCCTCACGCTCGGGACGCCGATCACGGACGTCATCATCGAGTCCGAGGTCCCCGGTCTGCACCTGATCCCGTCGGGCCAGCGCCTCGCCGGGGCCGAGGTGGAGCTGGTCGACGCCGAGCGCCGGGAGTACCGCCTCAAGGAGGCGCTCGCCGGCATCGAGGATCGCTATGACTTCGTCCTCATCGACGCGCCTCCCTCGCTCGGGCTCCTCACCCTCAACGCGCTCTGCGCGGCGAGGTCGGTCCTCGTGCCCGTGCAGTGCGAGTACTACGCGCTCGAGGGACTCACGCACTTGCTCGGAGCGATCCGGCTCGTACAGCAGGGGCTCAACACGACCCTGCAGATCGAGGGCGTGCTCCTGACGATGTACGACAACAGGCTCAACCTCTCGCAGCAGGTGCTCGATGAGACACGCCGCTTCTTCGCCGAGCGGGTGTACCGGACGGTGATTCCTCGCAATGTTCGCCTGAGCGAGGCACCGAGCTTCGGAAAACCCGTGGTTGTCTATGACCCCAATTGCGCCGGATCGACGAGCTATATGAGCCTGGCGAGGGAGGTAATCGAACGTGGTTAGGAGGGCGCTAGGCCGAGGACTCGAGGCTCTCATTCCCGCGGCCGTGGAAACAGAGGTTCCGATTCTTCCGGAAACGCCCGAGGTGCCGGGCGCCGGCCCCTCCGGCTCTTCCGGCTCGCCCGGAGCGGATCCGAGCGCGTCGCGGCCCATCGATCCGCGCACGGGCGACCCGAAGGCGCTGGCTCGCGCCGTGACCGCGCTCGTCGGAGCGCCGCCGGAGAGTCGGCCAGCCGCGGAATCCAGGCCCGGCGACATCCAGCACGTCCCGCTCTCGCGCATCACGCGAAACCCGGCGCAGCCGCGCACCCAGTTCGATCCGGTCACGATCAAGGAGCTCGCCGACTCGATCCGCGAGCGCGGAGTTCTCCAGCCCGTCCTGCTCCGCCCCGCCGATGGCGGCTACCAGCTCGTCGCCGGCGAGCGGAGATTTCTCGCGACCCGGGAGGCCGGTTTCTCGACGATCCCAGCCATCATCCGGCCGCTCACGGATCGCGAGTCCCTGCTCATCGCGCTCATCGAGAACATCCAGCGCGAGAACCTGAACCCGATCGACGAGGCTCGCGCATACTACCGACTGGCAACGGAGTACGGGCTCCAGCACGACGAGATCGGCGCCCGCGTCGGCAAGGATCGCTCGACCGTTTCCAATATCATTCGCTTCAACAACTTGCCCACTCCGGTCCAGTCCCTTCTCGAGTCCGGCCGGATCTCCGGCGGCCACGCCCGAGCCCTCCTCTCTCTCGCCGACTCCAAGCACCAGGTGGACATCGCGACCTCGGCCGCCGATCACGGCTGGTCGGTGCGCGAGCTCGAGGAGCGCATCAAGCGCGCGGCTCCGTCGGCACGAGTCCCCCGCGCCCGCCGCGCTCCCAAGCGCGCGTTCTCCGGCGAGCTCATGGCGCTCGAGGACGAGCTGATGAGGCTGATGGGATCTCGCGTGCGCATCACGCGACGCCGCGGCGGGACGGGCTCCGTTCAGATCGATTACCATTCAGAGGAGGAGCTCGAGCGCATCGTCGGACTCCTCCGGCACACGGCCACGGCGCAGGGCTGAGCCGCGACCGGCGAGGGGCCGATCGCAGGACCGCCCCCAACGCCGGCAGCAGCCGCCGGCATCTCACGTCAGGGGCTAGGAGCGACCTGCCGATCGGGCCGAGCGCACGGGCTGGGAACCAAAGCGACCGACCCGCTGTGGATAACTGGGGTAGAGCGGTGGAAAACTCCAAAAACCCCAGGGGCACAAAGGCTTGACGGGCAACATGCGATGCGGGCGCGCCCGGTTATGCACATGATCTCCCGCGTCGCATACCGGCGCGGAAAAACGAGGCCGGCCCAGGCCGGCACCACGAGAGGAAACCGAACATGACGCAGCCCGCCGCTCCCGTGAGCGACGTTCAGCTTCTCGACGAACTGAAGTCCGCCCGGAACGAGATCCTCACCGAGCTGCGGAAGGTCATCGTCGGACAGGACGCCGTCGTCGAGCAGCTCCTCACCGTGCTCTTCGCGAACGGACACTGTCTCCTCGTCGGGGTGCCCGGTCTCGCGAAGACCCTCCTCGTCTCGACGCTCGCGAAGATCCTCAACCTCGAGTTCAGCCGCATCCAGTTCACGCCCGACCTCATGCCGACGGACATCACGGGGACCGAGATCCTCGAAGACGATCCCGTCACCGGAAAGCGCGCGTTCAAGTTCATTCGCGGTCCGCTCTTCGCGAACATGATCCTCGCCGACGAGATCAACCGCACGCCGCCGAAGACGCAGGCGGCGCTCCTCCAGGCGATGCAGGAGTACCGGGTCACCGCGGGGGTCACGACGTATCCGCTCGCGCTCCCGTTCTTCGTGCTCGCGACGCAGAACCCGATCGAGTTCGAGGGCACGTACCCGCTGCCGGAAGCGCAGCTCGACCGCTTCATGTTCCACATCTCGGTCGGGTATCCCACGGACGCCGAGGAGGAGAAGATCGTCGCGACGACGACGAGCGCGTACGAGGCCGATCTGAAGAAGGTGATGGGCGTCGAGCGGATCCTCGAGCTGCAGCACCTGGTCCGGCGCATTCCGGTCGCCGAGCACGTGATCCGCTACGCCGTGCGCCTGGCCCGCGCGTCGCGCCCCGGGCCGCAGAGCGAGTCCTTCGTCCGCGACTGGGTGAGCTGGGGAGCGGGCCCCCGCGCCGCGCAGTACCTCGTGCTCGGCGCCAAGTCGCGCGCGGCGCTCCTCGGCCGGCCCACGCCCGCCGCCGACGACGTGCGCGCGGTCGCTCCCGCGGTCCTCCGCCACCGCATCATCCCGAACTTCAACGCCGAGGCCGACGGGATCTCGAGCCTCGACATCATCGCGAAGCTCCTCGAGGCCACGCCGAGCGCCGACGGCAAGCGCTCGTAGCGTGGGCGTTCTCCGGAGGAGCGTTCCATGAGCGAGCGCCGCGCGCGTCTGCTCGACCCGCACTTCCTCTCGAAGCTCACCAAGCTCGACCTCACGGCGAGGCTCGTGGTCGAGGGCTTCCTCACCGGGCTTCACCGGAGTCCCTACCACGGCTTCAGCGTCGAGTTCGCGGAGCACCGCCAGTACATGCCGGGCGATCCGCTCCGGCACCTGGATTGGAAGGTCCTCGCGAAGTCGGACCGCAAGTACGTGAAGCAGTACGAAGAGGAGACGAACCTCCGCGCGATGCTCCTCGTCGACTCGAGCGCGAGCATGGGATACGGCTCGCGCGGGACGACGAAGCTCGAGTACGCGCGGCAGCTCGCGGCCGCGCTCGCGTACCTCATGCTCCGCCAGAACGACGCCGTCGGGATGTTCGCGTTCGCGGCGGGACGCGGCGAGCAGATCCCGCCGCGCTCCACGATGGGACACCTGCGGCCGATCCTCCTCCTCCTCGAGCGTCTCGCGCCCGGCGGCGGAACCGACTTCGCCTCGTCGCTCCATACGCTCGCGGAGCGTCTCACGCGCCGCGGGCTCGTCGTGCTGATCTCGGACCTGCTCGACGATCCCGAGCGGATCGCCCAGGCCATCCATCATTTCCGCCATCGCAAGCACGAGGTGCTCGTGTTCCACGTGCTGGATCCGCAGGAAGTGGCGTTCGACTTCGAGCGCGAGGCGGTCTACGTGGACCTGGAGACCGGGGAGCGCGTCACGACGCGGCCGCAGGAGCTGAAGCAGGACTATCGCAGGAGCGTCGCGGAGTGGAAGGACCGCCTCCGGCAGTTCTGCATCGAGAAGCGCGCCGAGTACGTCCCGATCACCACCGACCAGCCGTACGAGCGGGCGCTCTTGGAGTATCTCTCCAAGCGCGCGCGCCTCCTCTAGGGCCGGCGCCGTCCCGTGCCTTCGCTCTCGTTCCTGAACCCGGCCTTCCTGTGGGCGCTTCCGCTCGCGGCGATCCCGATCCTGATCCACCTCCTGAGCCGGCGCCGGCTCCCGACCGTGTCCTTCCCGACGACGCAGTTCCTCCGCCAGCTCGAGCCGCGCGAGATCCGCCGGCTCCGTCTGCGCGAGATCCTCCTCCTGCTCCTGCGCACGCTCGCGATCCTGCTCCTGGCGCTCGCGTTCGCCCGTCCCACGCTGACGCCGCGAAACACGGTGACGCACGCCGCGGCCGCGGTCGCGATCCTGATCGACGACTCCCAGAGCATGGCCGCGCTCGACGATCACGCGCGCCCCCGGATCCAGGCCGCGCGCGAGCGCGCCGCCGCGATCCTCGAGGCGGGACGCCCGGGGGACGAGATGTTCCTCGTGACGTCGACGCGCCCCGAAGCCGGCGGCGCCGAGCGCACGGCGGACCGCGTGCGCCTCACACGCTCGCTCGGCCAGGTCGAGGCGACGGCGCTGCCCGCGCGCATGCCCGAGGCCCTCGAGGCGGCCCGGCGCGCGCTCGAGCGGAGCCCGCTCCAGAACCGGGAGCTCTACGTCATCACGGATCTCCAGCGGTCGAACTTCGACGCGCGGGCGCGCGCCCAGATCGAGGCCGCGGCGCAGGCGGCGCATCTCTACGTGGTTCCCCTCGTCGAGAGCCGCGTGCCCAATCACTCCTTCCTGGAAGTCGACCCGCTCCTGCGTCCCAGCCCGCAGAACCGCGGGATGGAGCTGCGCGCCCGCATCGTGAATCACGCGGACGCGGCCTCGGAGCGGCTCGCCATCCGGATCCGGCGCGGCGATGCGCTGATCGGGGGCGGCGACGTGACGCTGCGCGCCGACGAGACGCGCTGGGCCGCGATGCCGGTGGACTGGCGCCGCGAGGAGGCGAATCTCTCCGGGTCGGTCCTCGTGGAGGCGGACGAGGACGCGCTCGCGGAGGACGACCGGTGGTACGCGGTCCTGGGCGCGCCGGGCCGGCTCCGGGTGCTGCGCATCACGGAGGCGCGGGATGGCGCCGCGCCGCCACGCTTCGCCGCGCTCGCGCTGGATCCCGGACAGGACGGCCGATCGGGCTTCGTCGTCGAGAACGGGACGCCCGCCTCGCTCCTGTCGCTCCATCGGAACCGCGCGGACGTCGTCCTGCTCGAGGACGTGGCGTCGATCTCGGCCGATGCCGAGTCGCGCCTTCGCGAGTTCCTGCGACAGGGAGGCGGCCTGGTGGTGGCCATGGGCCCGCACTCCGACCCGGGCTATTACGGGAACCGGCTCTTCCCCGGGATCATCGACCTCGCGATCGAGGGTGTCGAGCAGGCCGGGGCGGGAGGATCCTACGAGATCCGCGCGCGACTCTCGGGGCACGACATCCTGGAAGGCCTCTCGGTCGAGGTCGGATCGCCCCTCACCCAGTCGCGCCTCACCGGGCTCGTGCGGTCGCGCCCGCTCTCGCCGCGCGCGGAGATCGTCGTGCAGACGACGGGCGGCCTGCCTCTCGTCGC
>DASTBC010000194.1 GCA_035712245.1 Candidatus Eisenbacteria bacterium | reverse complement strand
TCTCGACCATGCTCTCGCGTTCCTCCTCATCGGGTTCATCCCGCTCTGGGGCCTCTGGGACAAGAGGCGACTGCTCGCCGGGCTCCGCCTCGGCTCGGGCGACGCGCGGGTGCGGGCCTACCATCGCATCATGCTCGTCTCGTGGGCGCTGGCCTTCGGGATGCTCGCGCTCTGGTTCGGCGCCGGGCGAGACCTGCGGGGACTCGGCCTCGCGTTCGATCCGGGGTGGCGCGCGCTGATCGTGACCGCGGTGGCGGTGGTTGCAGCAGGCCTCCTCGTCCTCCAGATGGTGGTGGTCCAGCGCAGTCCCGAGAAACTGGACGAGGTCCTCGGCCAGCTCGAGTCGGTCGAATCGGTGCTCCCCCACAACGCGCGAGAGATGCGCGCCTTCGGGTGGGTCTCGATCACGGCCGGGATCTGCGAGGAGCTCCTCTACCGCGGGTACCTCATCGCGTACATCGCCTCGTTCGTGAACGTCTGGGCGGCGATGGTGGTCGGCGCGGTCGCGTTCGGTGTCGCGCACGCCTACCAGGGCCCGATGGGCGTCCTGAAGACCGGGGTGGTCGGTCTGATCATGGGAACCCTCTACCTGCTCTCGGGATCGATCTGGGGCCCGATGCTCGTGCATGCCGTGGTGGACATCACGAGCGGCAGGATCGCGCACTGCGCGCTGCACCGGAAGGCCGTGGCGGAGTTCGAGGCGGTGAAGATCGAGCGGGAGCAGCAGCAGCGCGAGGGGACGTCAGGGGGTGGGGCCGGACCGACGTAGGACGGCGCGCTCGTCCGACACGTCATCGAGCAACGATCAACCGGCCGGACCGCTCCCCTTCGACGCTGATCACCTTGTAGAAGTACACACCGGACTTGAGGCGCGCTCCATCATCGCTCCCGCCATCCAGGGGGAACGCGTGAGTGCCCGCGTCACGGTGCTCCGAATTCGCCAGAGTCCTCACCAGCCTTCCCTGGATGTCGTACAGCCGAGCCGTGAGCGAGCCCGCCCTCGTGGTGCGCACCAGGAGGGTGCCGTTCGGGGGAGCGGGATTCGGCGTCGCCACCACGTGAATCCCGCGTCCCAACCCGGTGACGGTGATGCCGAGACTCGCCCTCCATGGGGCACCGGTCCACAACCGTCCCTCGATGGACACGGGCACGTTCTGGGGGCCCCGCGGGAGGCCGTCGAACAGGAGCCTCACGTCCTCCTTCGCGAAGCACGCGGTGATCTCGGCGATGCCGTTGCGGTTCCGATCACCGCCGATCGCCGTCGTGCCCCTGGGCGCCTCGATCTCCGTCGCGCTCCCCGTGCCCGTGGAGCGCATCACGATCGATCCCAGGTCGACCGCGTCGTTCTGGTAGCCGTTCGCGACCGCCTCGACCTGAACGCATACGGTGGGCTTGCCGGACTCCAGACGGATCACCTGGTCCGCCGTCTCCAGGAAGGCGTGAGCCTCCAGGACGAGATCGGCAACGTGGATCGGCACGACCACGGGATCGCTCACCAATCCACCGGTGTCCCGAGCCGTGAACCGAGCGACATGCTCCCCCGACTGGTCGTATCCAGGGGTCCACGCGAACGCACCGGTGTTGTCACGACGATCCACGAAGCTCGAGCCGCCAGGGCCTTCGATCATCTCGAGCACGACGGCTTCGCCATCCGGATCGGCAGCGGTCACGTCGAACGCCAGCACCGAGCCTTCGGTGCCGCCGGCAAGCTCAGGCGCGACGACGACCGGTGGCGCGTTCCTGTCCCTGACGAGAATGGAGAATGTAGCGGTCGCCGAGCCCTGGCCTGAGACGGCTTGGATCCGGTTGTCCGAGTACACCCCCGCATCCCGGAATCCCGGCTCGAGCACCAGGACACCGCGAGTCATTCCAAGATAGAAGAATTCCTGCTCGAGTCGGGCAAACCCCGGCCCGAACAGGGTCAGCTCCGGAATGTCCCAGTCCGGATCCGTCACATAGAACTCCTTACGCAGCGTGGCACCCTCGTCCACGACCTGCTCCATGAGTTGCGGGATCGTGGGTGGACGGTCCGTGTCGGCAATGAGCAGCCGTGTGAGATGTCTGTCTTCCTGATATCCGATGACGGGGCCGCTGACCGGCGCCGCACGGACGGCGCTTCGCGCGGTCAGCTCGATCGTGTGCAGGCCGGCGTCACGGAAACCCGGTGTCCACGAGAACGTCCCGGTGTGCCCGGATTGGACCGTGAACGCCGCGCTCCCCGGTAGGTAGCCGTGCGTGAGCACGACCTCATCACCGTCCGGATCGGACGCGTGTACTTGAAACGTGACGAGCTCGGTCTCCTTCCCGTCCACTTGGGCCGGGCCCTCCAGAATCGGAAGCGCATTCGATATCACCGTGATCGGAACGATCTCGATCGCGTGGGAGACCCGACTTCGAGCCGTGACGGTGGCGGAGTACTCGCCGGCCTGGCCGGATTGGGGCATCCACGTGAACTCCGCGCCGGATTCGAGCGACCGTGCCGTCGCCCCCGCCGGAAGATCGCTCATCGTCACCACGACAAAATCGCCGTCGGAATCCGAAGCGTGGACTCTGAAGTGGAACTCGACGAGTTCCGCGCCCGTGACCCGATCCGGCGCATGCAGGACGGGAGGTCGGTCCTGGTCGAGGACCCTGAGATAAACGGTTCTCCTGCTGGTGAGGAGCGGTCCCGCCACCCGGCTCACTTCGGTGGCGCGTCTCGCCGAGGACGCGGAGAGCAGAATCTCGTAGGTCCCGCCTTGGACGAAGTCGGGCATCCACGAGAATGTCCCCGCGCTGTTCGTCGAGTCCGCGACGAACGAGGCATCGGGCGGGAGCGAGCCTCCGTAGAAGTAGACCATCGGGTCCCCCTCCGGATCGGAGGCCGTGGCTTGAAAGGTGACGAGGAGGTTCTCGATCCCCGTCACCGTGTCCGGAGCCGCGATTTCCGGGGGCAGATCGGTCGACTGGGCCGACACACTGGAAGGAAGGATGAGAATCGAAATCAGGAAGGAGAATGCCAGGCTATGGAGCGAAGACGCGCGGTTCTCGAGCAAGGGAGCCCCCAGTTCCGGCCTGGGTCAGGATGGGATCCTACACCCGGCTCCTGCTTCGTCGCCATGGGGCGGAGGTCCCAACGGGAGAACCACCGAAGGACCAGGCG
>DASTBC010000193.1 GCA_035712245.1 Candidatus Eisenbacteria bacterium | reverse complement strand
CCGACCGCGACATCTCGAGGCACATGCTGGCGATGATGATCGAGCCGCGCGCCGAGGAGATCTTCGCCCACGCGGCGAAGGAGGTGCGCAAGCACCCGGCATCCGAGCTCCTGGGAGCCGGCGTGGTCCTCACGGGAGGGGCGTCGCTCCTCCCGGGAATGTCGGAGCTCGCGGAACAGGTTCTGGAGATGCCGGTGCGGCGCGGCGTGCCGACGGGCTTCTCGGGTCTGACGGAGGCGGTTTCGGATCCCCGATTCGCGACGGGGGTCGGCCTGGCGATGCACGCGTTCCACGGCGACGCCAGGCCCAGAGGTGTGGAAGGGGGTCTGTTGGGTCGGATCTCCACGGGGTTCCGACGCTGGATCGAGGAGCTGGTCTAGAGGACCGGCGCAACCGGACGGGAGGGGAGCAGCAATGTTCGAGCTGGTGGAGGATGGGAAGCTGGTGACGGGCGCCTCGATCAAGGTGATCGGAGTCGGAGGAGCCGGCGGGAACGCGGTGAATCGGATGATCGAGGCCGGACTCAAGGGCGTCGATTTCATCGCCGCGAACACCGACGCGCAGGTATTGGACCAGTCGCGATGCCCGAAGCGGATCCAGCTCGGCACCGGGATCACGAAGGGGCTCGGCTCCGGCGCGAACCCCGGCGTGGGACGCGAGGCCGCCGAGGAGGACGAGGCCCTGATCGCGGAGACCCTCGCGGGCTCCGACATGGTGTTCGTCACGGCGGGCATGGGCGGCGGCACGGGCACGGGTGCGGCGCCGGTCGTCGCGCGCATCGCGCGCTCGCTCGGCGCGCTCACGGTCGCCGTCGTCACGCGGCCGTTCGAGTTCGAGGGGCGGCGCCGCCTCCAGATCGCGGAGGAGGGGCTTCGCGAGCTGCGGGAGAAGGTGGACACGCTCATCGTGATCCCGAACCAGCGGCTCCTCGCGATCGTGGAGAAGCACACGCCGCTCAAGGAGGCCTTCAAGGTCGCGGATCAGGTGCTCCACTACGCGACGAAGGGGATCTCGGACCTCATCACGGTGCCGGGGCTCGTGAACCTCGACTTCGCCGACGTGAAGACGGTGATGGCGGAGCGGGGGAACGCGCTCATGGGTGCGGGGCACGCGAGCGGCCCGAACCGGGCCTACGAGGCGGCGCAGTGCGCCGTGTCGAGCCCGCTCCTCGACGACGTCTCGATCTCCGGCGCCGAGGCGCTCCTCGTGAACGTGACCGGCGGCGAATCGATGACGCTCCACGAGATCAATGAGGCGGTCACGGTCGTGGTGGACGCCGCCGGCCGGGACGCCAACGTGATCTTCGGCGCGGTGATCGACGAGAGCATGGGCGACGCGCTCTCGATCACGGTCATCGCGACGGGATTCGGGAAGGGCGACGTTCGCAAGCAGCCGATGGTCGAGTCGCCGCGTCCGATCGCCCTGCCGACGCGATTCCACGAGGTGGAGCGCCCGTCGCGCCCTCCGGTCGTGGTGCGGGCCACGCTCGATGACGAGGATCCGGAGTTCGCGGAGCCCCAGGTGCAGGAGGCGGCGCAGGCCCAGGCTCCTCGCCCGTCGTTCCGGATGGCTCCGGGGACCGTGCGGCGCCCGTTCGGCGGACGCGCGCTGACGAAGGACAACATGGACGTGCCGGCCTTCATGCGGAAGCAGATGGATTGAGCGAAACGCGGGGGCATCCCCCGCGATGGGCTTGCGGAAGGGAAGAGACGTGAAGCAGCGCGTCCGGGGCTAGACGGCCCGGGCGCGCTGCGCGTCTTTGGCCCCCATGTGCTTCTGCACGGCTCCGGTCCGGATGCACCGCGTGCAGACGCGGATCCGCTTGGGGCGGCCCTGGACAAGGGCACGGACGGTCTGGAGGTTCACCTCCCACCGCCGCTTCGTCACGTTGTGGGCGTGGCTCACGTTCTGACCGTGCTGGACGCCCTTCCCGCACAGGTCGCAGGTTCGTGCCATGGGAAAATCCTCCTTTGGAGCCGGCCAGGATAATCGATCCGGCCCGGTTCTCGCAAGTGTCCACTCGACTGGACAGATACGGTGGGGTCGGCGCTCCGGCGGAAGTCCGCGCGCCGAACGTACAACGAGCCTCCCCGCCACTGCTTACACGAAGACCCGAGCACCCCGGGGCCCCGGTCGAGAGACCGGGGGCCGGTCCCCGGGGATGGAGCCAAACTTGAAATCCGGACCCGAAAGCAGGAAAAACAGGAAGGCCAAAGCCCCGGACCGGGCCCCGAAGAGCCCGGTCGGGCGACCGCGGGCGTCCCGACCGACGCCGGCGGTCGATCCGCCGAAGGCATCCCCGGGAGCCTTGCACGAGCTGCGGAGGAAGGCGGGAGCCCTCGAGGCCGAGACCCGCCGCCTTCGGGACCTCGAGATCGAGCTCCAGGGCCGCATGGCCGAGCTGGCCGAGCTGGACCGGCGGAAGGACGAGTTCCTCGCCACGCTGGCGCACGAGCTCCGGAATCCGCTCGCCCCGATCAAGATGGCGGCCATGCTCGCCCGCTCGAACTGCGAGTGCGCCGGCTCGCACCGCTATCTCGAGATGATCGAGCGCCAGGCCGACAACCTCACGAGGATCGTCGACGACCTGGTCGAGGTGTCCCGGCTCAGCCACGGGAAGCTCACGTTGATGCGCGAGCGCATCGCGCTGGCCACGGTCGTGACGCGCGCGGTCGATTCGGCGCGGGCCCATCTCGAGCAGCGCCAGCACCGGGTGACCGTGGCCCTTCCGGAGGAGCCCCTCCTGGTGAACGCGGATCCGGTGCGGCTGGAACAGGCGCTCGTGAACGTTCTCGTGAACGCGGCGAGATACACGCCCACGGAGGGGCGCATCGACATCGCGGTCGAGGGTGAGCGCGAGGAGGCGCTCGTGCGCGTGCGGGACAACGGTGTCGGCATCCGGCCGCAGGACCTCGATCGGGTGTTCGACCTGTTCCGGCAGATGCCGGAACGCACTCCCGGCGCGCAGGGAGGACTTGGCATCGGTCTCACCATGGCGCGCGCGCTCATCGAGCTGCACGGGGGGTCCATCCTCGCCTCGAGCGAAGGGCCAGGCGCCGGATCGGAATTCGTGATCCGCCTCCCGGTCGCGACTCCCGCGAACGAGGCCGGCGAAGTCCGGTCCGCCGGCAAGTCGGACGCCCCCCTCACGCCCCGGTGCCGCGTCCTCATCGTGGACGACAACGCGGACGCGGGCGAGGCGCTCCAGGGATTGCTCCTCTCCGAGGGCCACGACGTGCGTCTCGTCCGCGACGGACGGAGCGCGCTCCGCGCGGTGCGGGATTTCGCGCCCGCGCTCGTCCTCCTCGACCTCGCCATGCCCCGCATGGACGGGTTCGAGGTCGCGCGCCGGATCCGGGCGCGGCATCCGGACGTGCGCCTGATCGCGGTCACGGGATACAGCCAGCCGGACCATCACCGGCGCGCGGCCGAGGCCGGGATCTCCGAGTTCCTGGTGAAGCCCGTGCGCGTGGAAGGGCTCGCGCGCGTGCTCGCGGGCGTGGCGGACGCGGTCCGGAACCGCAGCCGGCCTTCGAGGGCACGGGGCGGTTTGACTTCGGGAGCACGGCCCGCCTAGCATCGGGCGATGCGCGCCCTCTCCGACTCCGTGCGATATCTCCGCGGAGTCGGGCCGCAGATGGCGGCGCGTCTCGAGCGGCTCCGGATTCGCACGATCAAGGAACTCCTCTTCCACATCCCCATCGGCTATCGCGACCGGCGCGAGGTGACGTCGATCGCCAGGCTCACGCCGGGCGTCGAGGCTTCCGTGCTCGCCACCGTGGCGCGGCTCCGGCCCGTGCGGCGCATGCAGGGCCGCCGCGATCTCGAGGGGACGCTCCGCGACGACAGCGGTCTCCTGCGGGCGGTCTGGTTCAACCAGCCGTACCGCGAGCGGGCGCTCGAAGTGGGCGGGCGGTACCTCTTCTCGGGAACCGTTCAGGCGTTCCGCGGGCTCGAGCTCCACAATCCGGAGTTCGAGCCCGCGGACGAGACGGGTCCGCGGCTCCACGTGGGGCGGATCGCGCCGCGCTACGCGCTCACCGAGGGAATCCAGGAGCGCTGGCTTCGCGCGCGCATCCGGACCGCGCTGGACGAGCTGCCGGAGCCGCCCGAGGTGCTCCTCGAGGAGTGGCGCGCCCGTTTCGGCCTTCCGCCTCTCGGACTGGCGCTCGAGCGCGCACACTTCCCGGCGAGTCCCGAGGACGTGGAGCCCGCGAGGCGCAGGCTCGCGATCGAGGAGATCCTCGCGCTCCAGGTCGCGCTCGAGTTCGCCCGGAGGAAGCACCGCGGCCGCGGCCGGGCCGAGCCGCTCGGCCGCGGCGCGGCGGGCGCGGCCCGGTTCCTCGAGTCGCTGCCGCTCGAGCTGACGGGAGCGCAGCGCCGCGCGATCGCCGCGATCGGCGAGGATCTCGACAAGGACGTCCCCATGCGGCGGCTCCTCCTCGGGGACGTCGGCTCCGGAAAGACGCTCGTCGCGCTCGCGGCGGCCGTGCGCGCGGCGGCGGCCGGACACCAGGCCGCGATCCTCGCCCCCACGTCCGTGCTCGCGGAGCAGCACGCCATGACCGCGGAGCGGATGCTCGCGTCCTCCGGAGTGCCGTTCGCGCTCCTCACCTCCGCCGTCGCTCCGTCCGCGCGCGAGCGGGCGCTCGCGGGATTCGCCTCGGGCGCGATTCCGGTCGCGATCGGAACGCACGCGCTCCTCGAGCGAGAGATCGCGTTCCGGTCCCTCGCGCTCGTGGTGGTGGACGAGCAGCACCGGTTCGGCGTGCGCCAGCGGATCACGCTCACGGGAGAAGGGTCGGAGGGCCGGGCCGCGCATCTCCTCGTCCTCAGCGCGACACCGATTCCGCGCAGCCTCGCGCTCACGCTCTACGGCGACCTCGACCTCTCGATCCTGGACGAGAAGCCGCCGGGGCGCGCGCCGGTCACGACCTCGATCCTTCCGTCGAGCTCCCGCGGCGCGCTCCTCGATCTCCTGGCCGGAGAGATGGCGCGGGGCGGGAGGGCCTTCGTCGTGTATCCGGTGGTCGAGGACAGCGAGACCGCGGATCTCCGGTCGGCGACGACCATGGCCGCCGCCATCGACGCGGATCCGAGGCTTCGCGCCGCGGGCGTCGCGCTCGCGCACGGGCGCCTTCCGGTGGAGGAGCGCCGCGCGGCGCTCCGCCGGTTCCGGGAGGGCGAAGCGCGCGTGCTCGTGGCCACGACCGTGATCGAGGTCGGCCTCGACGTTCCCGACGCCACGCTCGTCGTGATCGAGCATCCGGAGCGTTTCGGGCTCGCGCAGCTCCACCAGCTTCGCGGGCGTGTCGGGAGAGCGGAGCGCCCCGGGCAGTGCGTCCTGGTTCCGGGCGAGGCGGTGGGGGAGAATGGCCGCGCGAGGCTTCGCGTCTTCCAGACCGTGACGGACGGGTTCCGGCTCGCCGAGGAAGATCTGAGGCTCCGCGGTCCCGGCGAGTTCCTGGGAACGGCGCAACACGGGTTCCCCGAGTTCCATGCCGCCGACCCGATGCGCGACACGGACCTCATCGAGGCGGCCCGCGAGTGGAGCGGCACGCTCCTCGACCGTGCGGAGAAGGAAGGAGAAGGGGCCACGGTTCGATGGATCCGGACGCACTTCCCGGAAGCCGAGCAGGTCCTGGGAAGCGGCTAGATAGCGCCAAAGATCGGATGGCGGCCCGCCGATACACAGATCGCGCCATGTCATCTCCCACACCCCGGAGCCGGCCATGACCTTCGAGTGCACCTCCTGCCACATGCGGTACCGGATCGACGATTCGATCCTGCCGCGGGGAGGCGCGCGCGTCCGCTGCCGCCAGTGCTCCACGATGATCCTGATCCCCGCTCCCGCGGTGATTCCGCCGCCCGCGATGGATCTCATTCCGCCCCCGCAGCCTCCGCGCGCCAGGCCGGCGCCTCCGCCGGCTCCTCCAGCCGCGGTGTCCGCGGCTCCGGTCCCGCCGCCAGGCACTCCGGCGAACGCGCCGGATTGGCTCCTGGTGGACATCCACCCCGAGGCTCCGGCCCGGGAGGCGGAGCCGCCGATCGCCTCCGAGCCCGTGGGCGGCATGGCGGTCGTGGGCGAGTCGCTGGGCCCCGATTCCCTCGGCCTGGAACGGTTCACCCAGGCGGCGCCTCCTCCGAGCACGGGACGCGATCCCGCGTTCGAGGACATCGGCATGTCGGTCGCGCGGTTCGAAACCGGACCGGCGCAGATGGCCCCTCAGCCGGAGCCCGTCGCACCTTCCATTCCGAGGCTCGAGGTCGAGACGGTCGCGCGGCCCGTGTCGGCGCCGCAGCCGCCCTACACGCAGCCGGCTCCTCCGCCGGCGTCGTACGCGCAGCCCGCCCCGCCGCCGTACGCGGCGCCGGCTCCGCCTCCGCCTCCCGCTCCGGCCGCGGAGACGCCAAGGCCGTCCTATACGCAGCCGCCCGCCGCGGCCCCCGCGCCCGCCCCGCCAGCCGCCCCAGCTCCCGCCGCCCCGGTCGCTCCTCAGGCTCCCCCAAGCCGCTCCGTGCCGGCCGACGTGATCGCGGCTCCGGGAAACGTGGTCCCGCTCACGCTGGGCACGCCGATCCCCGACGGGCTCCCGCCCGACGAGCGCGCCCGCCACGAGAAGGCGCGCCGCCTCGCGCGCGTGCTCGCGTCCGACATCGCGATCTACAACCGCGAGAAGAAGGACCGCGGGATGCAGGAGGGGAACCTGGTCGCGGTGCTCGGATACGAGATCAAGAAGTCGTGGGAGACCTACAAGGAGCGGGTCGGCGCCGATTTCGCGAACTCGACTCCGTACTTCCGGGATGCGCTGAACGATATGCTGGCCGAGGGGAAGAAGGTCTTTTAAGGAAAAGAAGGGTTCCTCCGGCCGGCCGCCCCTCCCGCCTCCTCGCGTGACACCGCGTGCCGCAGGTCTGGCGATTTCTTCCTCAGCTCACCCTCCTCTCATCGTGCCGTCACCCCCATCGGACGGACGCGTCCATCTCGCTCGAAAGAGAGCCCAGCTACCGCCCGCTAGGAGCAGAAGGCCCGAGGCGGTCGCGGCTCCCTCGGGAGAGAGCCTGCCGCCGACGAGCCAGCCGAAGAGGGCGGCGCTCAGGAGGACGCCCAGGCGGGCGAGGAAGTCGCGGAGCGCGAAGATGCGGGCGCGCGCGTCGACCGCGGCGGATTCCTGGATCACGGACTCGGTGGTGACGAGGAGGACGACCACGAACGCGCCGGCGAGGAGTGCGGCGAGGTCGGGCGCGAGGGGCCATGGAGCCGCGGCGAAGAGGAGAATGGCCGCGCCGGTCCCGAGGAGCGAGATCGCGAGACGCACGGCGGCCGAGCCGCTGCCGCCGCGCCACGCGAGGAGCAACGTGCCGGCGACCATCCCCACCGCGGCCAGCGCGACGAGCCTCCCGACGCCGAGCACCATGCCCGTGCCGCGCCGCTCCATCAGGATGGGCGCCGCGATGTGGAGCGCGCCCCCCGCGATCCAGAGGAGGGCCATCGCGCCGATCGCGCCGCGGATCGGTCCGGAAGCGAGCGCCAGGCGCGCGCCCTCGCGCACGTCCTGTAGGAGCGCGCGATACGCCTCGCGCGGCGGGCGTCTCGTC
>DASTBC010000192.1 GCA_035712245.1 Candidatus Eisenbacteria bacterium | reverse complement strand
GGACGTGTGGAAGGCGCTGACGGAAGCCGAGGAGCTGATGCGCTGGTTCCCGCTCCGCGCCGAGGTGAAGCCGGGGAAGGACGGCTCCATGCTCTGGGCATGGGAAGAGAGCTGGGACTGGCCGTCGCGGATCGATGCCTGGGAGCCCGGCAAGCTCCTGCGCCTCACCCAGGACGACTACCGTCCGTCCGAGGACGTCGAGCGGTCGACCGTCGTGATGGAGTTCCGGCTCGAGACGCACGCGGGAAAGACGCGACTCCATTTCGTCCACTCCGGATTCGGCCAGGGCGCGTCCTGGGATCACGAGCTCGACTCGATCTCGGAAGGCTGGCCGGTCGAGCTCGGGAGCCTTCGCGTCTACCTGGAGCGATACCGTGGCCGGAACCGCAGGGTCGGTCGCGCGTCCGCGAGCGTCGCGGCGCCGAGGACCGAGGTATGGGCGAAGCTCATCGGACCGGAAGGGTTCCGTCTGACTCCCGCCGAGCCGCGCGACGGGGGTTCGTTCGAGGTCCTTTCCCCAGCGGGGGAGCGGCTCACCGGAACCGTGGAGACGGTGATTCCCGGGCGCTCGGTGTCGGGGGTCGTGAAGGAGATGGCCCATGCCGTGCTCCGGATCGCGACCTGGTCCCAGCCGGACGGCAACGCGGGTGCGTGGGTGTGGCTCGCGAGCTACGGCGACGACGAGGATCGCGTTCGGACGTTCGGCACGGCGGCCGACGCGATGCTGAAGCGGCTCTTCCCGGCGACGAGCGCTGGATCGGGGTCCGGCGGGGCGCCAACCGGATGACTGCCGCACGGCATGACTGATGCTTCACCCGTGACCGCTGAAGTGGAGCCCAGCGCCACGCGGACCGCGGGCCATCGGCCCGGCACGGGTGAGGAGCGGCCATGAACTCGATCCACTGGAATCAACCCGAAGAGACTCGAGAGGATCTGAGCGGCGACCTCGCGGTACGCCGGATCCAGGAAATCGTATCCAAGGCGAAGAGCTGCTTCTTCTGCACGACAGCGGCGCCCGGGGAGCCCAACCGGGCTCGCCCGATGAACGTTCGAAAGGCGGACGACCAGGGCAATCTCTGGTTCCTGAGCGCGCACGACAGTCACAAGAATCGCGAGGTCGAGAGGGACTCGTCCGTGACGCTCTACTTCCAGGGATCGCCGCACTCCGACTTCCTCCAGCTGAACGGGGAAGCCAAGGTCTCACGCGACCGAGCCAAGATCGAGGAGCTGTGGGAGCCCATCATCAAGACCTGGTTCACCGGAGGCGTCGACGATCCACGGATCACGGTCATACGGTTCACGCCTCGGGACGGGTACTACTGGGACACGAAGCATGGGAATGCGGTCGCCATGGTCAAGATGATGGTGGGCGCGATGACCGGGAAGACGCTCGACGATTCCGTGGAGGGGAGCCTCGAGGTGTGACCGCCCGCGCAACGCTCCCTTGAGGGGCCCTCACGAGGGGTGTAGATTCCGCCACGACCGTGGCGCTCTACGACGTGAAGCCCAGGTTCCGCTCGCTCCTCGCGGGGCTCGTGCCCGCGCTCTCTCCCATTCATCCCGACTGGATCACACTCGCCGGCCTGGCATGCTCCCTGGCGGCGGCGATACTCTTTCAGTGGGCGGAACGAGCGCGATGGCTCTTTCTCGTCATTCCCCTCCTTCTCCTCGCGCGCATCACCCTGAACGCCCTCGACGGACTCGTGGCGCAGGCGACGGGAAAGGCTCGTGCGTTCGGTGAGGTCGTGAACGAAGGATGCGACCGCTTGAGCGATGCCGCGATCCTGCTCGGGATCGCGCTCTCTCCGCTTTCGTCCCTGGACTGGGGCGTGGCCGCCCTGGTGGCGGTGCTCCTGTCGAGCTACGCGGGGATCCTGGGCAAGGCGGTCGGCGCCGGACGTCAATACGGAGGCCTGCTCGGGAAGGCCGACCGGATGCTCTACCTCGGGCTCGCGTGCGTGGCGGCGTTCTTCGTGGGGAACCCGGTGCTGATTGCCGGCACGGGAGGGAGCACACCGCTCGGAGGCGTGCGCCTCTTCGACGCGCTCCTCCTCCTCTTCACGATCCTCGCGGCCGTGACGGTCCTCCAGCGCGTGCGCGCGATTCACCGCGCTCTCGCGCTCCGTGATTCGCGAGAGGCTTCTTGAGCATCCCCGCGCTGACCGAGCCTGTCTACGCCGTCTACGCGAGGATCTGGATCGCCGTCCTCGCGGGCGCCGGGCTCCTCCTCGGCGTTCTTCGCCTCCTCCTTCGCGATCATCCCACCGTTCGCTCCGCCTGGGTCACGTACCGGAGCTGGTGGGTGATCCTCCCGCTCGCCGCGATTCCGCTTGGGCTCGGCCGCACGGCAACGATCGTCGCCGTGACGCTCCTCTCGCTCGCCTGCTTTCACGAGTTCGCCCGCGCGACGGGGCTGTACCGGGACCGTGTGTTCACCGGCGCGGTCACGCTCGCGATCCTCGTGCTCAACCTCGTCGTGTGGGTGCGCTGGTACGGGATGTTCCTCGTGCTGCCGATGTACGTGATCGCGACTCTCCTGACCCTCCCCGTGTTGCGGGACCGCACCCAGGGGATGATCCAGTGCGCGGGCCTCAGCATCATGGGCTTTCTGTACTTCGGATGGTTCCTGGGGCACCTCAGCTACTTCACGAATCTCGAGTACGGGCTTGCGTACCTCCTCTTCCTGACGCTCGCCGTGGCCCTGAACGACGTCGCCGCCTTCGCGACGGGGAAGCTATTCGGGAGGCGGCGCCTCGCGCCCAACGTGAGCCCCCGGAAGACCTGGGGCGGCGCGATCGGATGCGTGCTCGTCACCGCGGCCCTGGTGTGGGCGCTCCGGGGGACGCTCCCGGAGTTCGGCACGGTGCAGCTCGTCCTGACCGCGCTGATCGTCGGCGTGGGAGGGCAGCTCGGGGATCTCGTGATCAGCGTCGTGAAGCGCGACATCGGCGTGAAGGACCTGGGCGCCGTCTTTCCGGGACACGGCGGATGGCTGGACCGCTACGACAGCCTGATCTTCACCGCGCCCATCTTCTTCCACATGGTGGCGTTCTACTATCTCCGGGACATCTCGCTGAGTCCGGGCGGCTGACCCACCGGGAAGCGTGAACCGGACCCCCGAGGAAGAGCCGCACTCCGGCATGAAGCCGTGGGTCTACAAGCCGTCGCCGCTCCTCGAGAAGACGCTCGTGGAGCGCCTCACGACGTTCCCTCGCGAGCCTTCCTGGACCGTGTCCGGCCTTCGGCTCGCGGGTACGTTCCTGCTGCGTGCGCTCTTCGGCGTCTACTTCCGCTTGCGTGTGGTGGGACGCGGACATCTGCCCCGACACGGCCCCTTCGTGCTGGTCGCGAATCACGGAAGCCACCTCGACGCGGTCGCGCTCTCGTGCGCGCTTCCCTTGAGGCAGTGGACCCACGCCTACGCCGCGGCCGCGCAGGACTACTTCTTTCGTGACTTCTTCCGCGCCCTGATCGCGATCGTGACCACGAACGCGATGCCGTTCGACCGCCGGGAACATCCGGCGAGAAGCCTCGAGCAGTGCGCGGATCTCCTCCAGGTCTCGCGGGAGGCGCTCGTCATGTTCCCGGAGGGCACGCGCTCTCCCGACGGATCGGTGCAGGCGTTCCGGCCGGGCGTGGGACGGCTCGTGGCGGGCACCGAGATCCCGGTCGTCCCCGCGTACATCGAAGGAGCGGCGAGCGCGTGGCCCAAGGGGAGCGCGATTCCGAAACCACGACGGGTCACCGTGTGGATCGGAGCGCCGCGGCGCTACGGGAACGTCGCAGCCACACGGGAGGGAGCCATGGAGATCGCCGAGGACCTGCGTCGCGCGGTGATGGCACTGGTCCCGCGGTGATCCACCGATGAAGGTAGCCCTGACCGGCGCCCTCTCCGGCGTTGTGTGGTGGGCCGTCTCCCTCATGCTCGGAGCGGCCGGATATGGCATCGTGGGGAGCGTCCCGGCGGCCGGCATCGTGGCCGGACTGGCCACGGGCCTCGTGATGGCGGGACTCTCGACACCCCTCTATCGCAGGTTCTCGGCCCGGCACCTTCTCTGGTACTCCCCGGTGAGCGTGTATCTCGCAATCGCGGTCTATGGAGGAATCCTGTTCGGCTTTCGGCTCATGATGAACGACTTCCATCCGGATCAGATTCGGTGGGCGGTTGGAGTGCAGTCGATGATCGGCATGTGGTGGGGCGTCACGTTCCTGCTTCCCGTGGCGCTCGTCGTCCATCCGCTTGCGTACGGAAATCACTGGCTGCTGAGACGGATCGCGCGGGAAACTTGACTGTCTCGCCGCTAGTCCCCCGACTTGCCTGCCGTCTCCCGAATCGCCGCGATCACCGCATGCGCCGCCTGGAAGACCGGAGAGAGGGGATGGAGGTCGCTCGCCAGGTCGTCCTCGTGCGCCTCGATGCCGAGCGTGCCGTCGAACGTGCGCACGTACAGCCGAACGCGTCCGATTCGGGGCGTGGGGGTTTCGTTCACGGACTGAAATCCGCTCAGTTGGGCCTGAACGGCGTCGAGGAACATCTCGCCCGCTTCCCGCACCGCCTCGTGCTCACCCGCGCCGATCACGCCTCCACCGTTGCTGAAGTAGAGGCTCGTGGTTCCCTCGGCGAGCGTCATCAGGGTCGCGATTCCGGTGGGATAGCCCAGCTCCATGATCGCGCCCCAGACATGGGGCCGTTCCTCGGTGGGCTCGAGCTCCAGGTCGGACGCGGAGACCCGGAGGGCCAGGTCGCGGAGCTGCTTCATCGTTTCTGAGGGGTTGGGCATGCGTGTCGATACCGTCCGGACGGGGACCTCTGCCATCTGCGATGCGGCGAGTGAGGACGATCCGCGGCTTCCGTGTGGGAACGCCGCGGCCGTCCTCTGCGCAAACCCAGGATACCCCTGGCCGCTTCCCAAATCTCCCGCCTCCCATGAGCCATTTCGAACCTTTCTTTCGCGTTCCTTGAAAAGAGGCGCGCCCGGGCGAGAGCCGGGGCAAAGGCGAAGGGGGTGCTCGATGGTCCGGCTCACCGCACGTAAGTCCAGGCTCTTCTCGATGTTGCTCCTGCTCACCGCGACGCCGGCCGTCGCCCAGATGATCCCGCTGGCCGACGACCGGTCGGACGGGGCCCACGCGATCTACCAGGGTGACTGGGAAGACCAGAAGGCGAGCACTCCCCCCGTTCCATTCGCCTACTGGAACGACATCACCGAAGCACGGGCCGAGCGCTACGAGCCGTGCCCCGATGACCCGTCCCAGCAATGTCTCATCGGCTCCTGCTGGGGGGCCGCATTTCAGACTTCCGAGTTCTTCCCCTATGGCATCCAGTTCACCGGAGGGACGGGGGCCGGGTGGGGCATCCCTCCGTCCGGCCTCTGGTCGGTTCAATCGGCGGTCGGTTTCACGTTCCGGGTCGATCACCAGTTCGACTACAACCTGTGGATCGACGTGGATCCGGGCGACGACCCGGGCGGGGGCGTGACCCTATGGGCGTATCACTCGACGGGAAACGTCATCCTCCACAGCGTCAGCGCCGGCGTCTCGCAGTTCAACGGCAGATTGGGCCCTGGCACGTACCAGCTCACGGGTATTTCCGCCGAGTTCAACGCGTTTGAAGACTTCCAGGGCGCGGTCTATGCCGCTCAGTGGACGATCCAGCGACCTCAGGCGCCGCACGTCGCCTTCCAGCCGTCCGATCAATCGGTCGGCTGCAACGGCACCGCCATGTTCTCGGTCATCACGACGATGCCGCCGGGAAACTACACGTACCAGTGGCGGAGGAACTTCGTGCCCTTGACGAACGGTCCCGGCGTGACCGGTGCGACGGCCTCGACGCTCATCCTCACCAACGTGTGCACCGCGGGCGACTACGACGTGGTCGTGACCGGACCGAACCCCGTAGGGGGCGGGACGATCGCCGAGCCGAGCCGGCTGGCCCATCTGAACATCATCACCACGCCCACCGGCGTCGAAGTCGAACCCCAGAGCCCATTGGCGACCGCGGTCCGAGCCCCGGCTCCGAATCCGTTCCAGTTCTCGACGAGCGTGGCCTACGAAGTGGGCCGGCCCACGCACTTGATCGCGACGGTGTTCAGCGCGTCGGGGGCCCGGATTCGGTCCCTCGCGGACCGCACGGTGTCCAGCCCAGGCTCCGTGACCTGGGACGGACGGCTTCCTTCCGGTGAGCGAGCGCCGGCCGGCATCTACTTCGTGCGGGTCGAGCTGGGCGAGACGCACCGTACGGGGAAGGTCCTGCTCCTCCAGTAATCTCGGGACGTCTTCCTCGCCGTCACGCGTCCGATTGCTGGGTTGACAGAAGGCGAGCGGGAGCAGATGCATGATGCCTGGCTTCGAGATCTTGCGGGGGTGCCGGCCAACGATCCGGGACAATTACGGATCGCGAACGAGCTCGTTGGCCTTCTCCTCGGGAAGGCAGAACGGTCCCACACACCGGCACTCGAGGCTGCCGCGGCGCGTGGAGATACCGCGGCCGTCTTAGCAGCCGGAATGTTGGAGCGAAGCGACCAGTTCTAGCAGGGCTGGGGAGCGGGCCTTGGATGAGAGGTAAAGGTCCCATTCGACATGGTTGAACCGGCTCTTCTCGATCAAGAAATCGAGGTGGCCGTCCTGATCGAGGTCACCAGCCCACTCAATCGTAGGAGGATGGCTTTCTGAGTCGAACACAAACGGACCTATGACTTGGCGGTACCTCAGACCTGGGCCTCGTGAGAAGACCAACCGGTAGTCCTCAAAGACCTTCACAATCTCATAGCCGGCCCTTACTTCTTTGGCAGCACCCAAAGCGAGTATGCGAGACCATTCGCCGTCCGGAAGGCGAAAACTCGCCTCCTGGCCAGGGTAGAGAAGGCGTTGTGCATCTCGTACCGCTAGCACGAAACCATCCTTAGGAGCGCGCAATCCCTTCACGAAGAAGACGACGCTGTCCGAGACATCAGAGGAGACGCATTTGCCCCCGCCTTCCATGTACTCGCATGCTTCGACGCGTATTGGCCTGGTTTCAGCACGACAGGTTCCATCTTTGTTGTAGAGCACCAGCCACATCTCGCCCGAGTCCGCGGCT
>DASTBC010000191.1 GCA_035712245.1 Candidatus Eisenbacteria bacterium | reverse complement strand
CGTCCACCTTCCCGGTGAGATCGATGGCGGCGTGCGCGGCCTGCGCCGAGGAGAGCTCCCGGATCGTGCCGTTCATTCCCACGATGCCGGTACCGAAGTTGGGCGTGAGCGAGAGGTCCGCGAAGTACATCGAGCCGTCCTGGACCTTCAGGACGCCGATCTCGACGGGCATCGTGTCGCGTGGCGCGGACGTGGGCCGGAACGCGACCGGCAAGGAGTCCGGAGGCACCTGGAGCCCCTGGAGGTTGGTCGTCATGTCGGGTGCGATGATGAATCGGATGTAGGGCTTCACGGTCGCGATCTCGCGAATGCGCACACGGGACGGAGCGTAGTCGTATTCCAGCTCCTTGACCTCGAGTCGATCCCACGAGAGGAGCTCCTTCTTGTGCCGTCCGTCCAGCGAGGCGAAGCGGGCGGACGAGACCTCCCCCTTGAAGCGGAGCATCGGGCCGCCGGGCCCGAGGGAATTCCACAGGAATCTCCCGCGCGCGCCCACCGTGCCGCGGATGAGATCGATCCGCGAAAACGGTGCGATGTATCCCTCGAGATCCCTCACGTCGAGATCTCGCATCGCGACCTCGAGGTCGGTCGCCGCGGTTCCCGAGGTGAAGTGTCCCTGGGCTTCCGCCCAGCCGGAGGTGCCAAGGCTGCACGCCACGCTCAGCGGCGACACGGTGCCGTACTTCGTGCTGTATCCGTCCATCTCGACGCGCGCACCGTGAACGTGGATCTCGACCGGCGGATCGATCCGCCGCTCCTGGAAGGTGAGCTCCGCGCCGGTCGCTTCGAGCCGCGGGATGAGCGTGATCCACGAGGGGGCCGCCGAGTCCGCCGGCGGCCGGGACCACCGCTGGAGGTTCGTCTTGCCGCTCTCGTCCATCCAGAGACGGATTCGCGCGCCGTTCGCGACGACCTGCCCCAGGTTCGCCTGGAGCGCCAGGGCGTCGACGGCTCCGCCGCGGGTCTGGATCGACGCAGCCGAGATCGCCTCCTCCCCGGTCTCGCGATGCGTCATCGCGAGACCGCGGATCGTGACCGCCATGTCGTGGAGGCCGGTCTTCACGGGCGCTCGGCTGGCATCCACCTTGTACTTCGCCGCGAAGTCGATCGTCCCCGCCGTGAACTGGTACGGATTCTCGGGACCCAGGAAGTCCTCGAGGGTCAGCGCCTGGAGATTCCCGACCCGAAGGGTTCCCTCGGACGTGAACGGCCGCATCGTGAAGCTGCCCCGCCACTCGAGCTCCTCCTGCCGTTCCGTGCGCGCCAGGAAGGAGTAGCCGTTCTCCCGGTCCTTCCGGGTCGTGAAGTCACGCAGCTCGATCTGGATCGGAATCAGGGACTTCCGCAGCGGCTGCTTCCGGGAGCGGTCCTCGAACGCGAGCGAACCGTCGGCGATGCGAAGCTGCCGGACGAGGACGGCCGGCGGCTCTCCGGACGTCGAGTCCCCGGATGCCGGCTGTTCCCGCAGAAGGCGAAACAGGCTGAGGGTCCGGTCTTCCAGGATGGCGGCGTTCACGGACGGCTTCTCGAGGCGGAGCTCGTCGAGCGTCCAGGCCCGGTAGAACGGCGAGAGAATGCTCGCGCGAAGATGGAGCTCGTCGAAGGCGACCGCTGGAGGGACGCCGGATTTCCCCCCGGGCTCCGGAATCGCGAACCCGCGAAGCGTGAGCGAGAGCGCGAACGGGTTCACGCGCACGGCCTCGAGCGTCGGCGTCGTGGTGAGCGTCTTGCCGAGGTTCTCGAGGAGGATGGAACGAACCAGGCGCGGGGCGAGGAGAAATCCCGCCAGCGCGTAGACGACAAGCGCCACGCCGAGGGAGAGGAGGATTGTCTTGAGCTTGGGTGTCATCTGCGGGCCGATCGGTGCGTGTCCGGACGAGGGTGAGCCGCCATCCTAGAACCGCACGTCGGGAGAATCAAGACCTGGTCTCGGGGAACGTATCTCCTGGACGCACGGCAGCGTGCTCGCGCTCAGACGCCGAGCCAGCGGCGCGCTTCCTCCGGATCGCGAAAGATCGCTGCCTCCACCCCCACGTTCTCGCTGTAGGCGCTTCCCATGCGGCTGAACCCGAAGTGGAGATCCTCGATCGCGACGACCGCCACCCGGCCGTTGATCCTCTTCACATAGGGGCCCAGGGATTCGGCCACGAAGCGGATCTGGCTCGGGCTCCGGCTCGCGAGGGACTCGGACCGGGTCACGTCGACGAGCAGGGACACCGGATCGGGACACCGAGGATCCGCGACCGCGGCCTCGAACTCGCGGACCACGTCCTCGGGGTCGTACGTTCCCGCGAGCTCCATCCGGAGCAGCGGGCCCTCCAGCGAATACGAGACGGCCATTCTCCCCCCCTGAAGCCCGACGCTCGCGACCGGAACCCGAGCTCGGGCCTCGCCTGCCCTACGGTGTGACGATCTTCTGTCCCGTCGCCCCGTTCAGCGCGATCCGGGTCGTGTTCGGAGTCTCCTTCGTGGCCTTCCGGCGCGCGATGAGCTGAACCGCGGGCTCGGTCGTCTCGTCCAGCAGCAGGAGCCCCGATCCGCCCTCCCCTGCCCCGAGCTTCACCCGGATCGTGCCGTTCCGGTCGATGAGCCGTAGCACGACCTCGCCCCCCGGCTCCACGTTGAACCGCGAGCGGACGACACCGCGATCGTCCACCAGCTCGAGAGATCTCGCGCGGACGAGCGCCGGCGCCGCCTCCTCGGACGCGCGGAGCGATCGATTCCAGGTCGAAATGACGAGCAGCACATTGACCGCGGTCAGCGCGAGAACCAGCCGGGGCAGTCTCATCTGCGACCTCCCTAGCGGCCGCCGCGGCTGAATCGCGCCGCCTCGTCCGACCCGCCGGTCACGTTCCCCGCGCTGTAGGAATGCGCTCCCGCGCCGGCGAGCTCCCCGCCGGACACGATGAGGTACTCCTCGCGGATGGGCCGGTCCTCGAGCCAGCACTCGAGGATCTCGCGCACTCCCGCCGCGTATCGCGCCTGGGCGGAGAGGCTCGTCCCCGACACGTGCGGCGTCATGCCGTGGTGGGGCATCGTCCGCCACGGGTGGTCCTTGGGCGGAGGCTGTGGGAACCACACGTCTCCGGCATAGCCCGCGAGCTGTCCGCTCTTCAGGGCGCGCGCGACCGCGTCGCGGTCGCAGATCTTCCCCCGCGCGGTGTTCACGAGGTAGGCGCCGCGCTTCATCGTCGCGATGAGCTTGTCGTCGAAGAGGTGTTCGGTCTCGGGATGGAGCGGCGTGTTGATCGTCACGACGTCGCACACGCGCACGAGGGAGGCGGCATCCTCGTGGAAGGTGAGGCCGAGCTCGCGCTCCACCTCGGGAGCGAGCCGGTGCCGGTCGTTGTAGTGGAGCTCGACGTCGAACGGCTTGAGCCTCCGGAGCACGGCGCTCCCGATCCTCCCCGCGCCGACCGTCCCGACCACCATGCCCTCGAGATCGTACGACCGGGAGACGCAGTCCGCGATGTTCCACCCGCCCTCGACGACCGCGTGATAGGAGGGGATGTAGTTCCTCACCAGCGCCAGGATCATCATGACGACGTGCTCGGAGACGCTGATGCTGTTGCAGTAGGTCACCTCGGCGACCGTGATGCCCTTGTCGATCGCGGCCTGGAGATCCACGTGATCCGATCCGATCCCGGCCGTGATCGCGAGCTTCAGCTTCTTCGCCTTCGCGATGCGCTCGGCGGTGAGATACGCGGGCCAGAAGGGCTGCGAGATGACGACGTCGGCGTCCGGGAGCTCCCGCTCGAATCTCGAGTCGGGCCCGTCCTTGTCGGAGGTGACGACCAGCGTGTGCCCCTGGGACTCGAGGAACTTCCGGAGCCCCAGCTCGCCGGAGACGCAGCCCAGGAGCTGTCCGGGCTTGAAGTCGATCTGTTTCGGCGAGGGTACGGTCTGGCCCCCGGGATAGCGATCGATCCTGGGAACGGCATCGATCGGATAGGACTTGGGGTAGCCGTCGACGGGATCGTCATAGAGAACGCAGAGCACCTTGGCCATGACAGGCCTCCTTCGGGTGAGGCGATCGGTTCTGCGAGGAAGAAGGGATCCAGCGTGGCACGGGCGGGAAGACGGGTCGAGAGGCAATTTCAGACGTTCAGGACCGCGGAGTCTCGTGATCCGTGAGGACGGGCAGGAACGCGAGCCAGGGACCGACCTCCTCCCGGTACTGCTTCGCCATCACCCTCGCGATCTGGGCGACATGCCCGAGATCGTGTACGACCCATCCCGCGAGAAGCTGGCGAAGGGTGACCCTCCCGAGCGTCGGGTGGATGCCCGGCAGCTCGAGCTGCGCCTCGGTGAGCCGCCAGGAGGCGAGAAGCTCCAGATTGGCGGTCCGAAGCGCCCCGAACTCATCGAGCAGAGAGTCGAGGGTGCGCCCGTTGTTGCGCGCGCGGTGCCGAAACCGGTCGTACGGCTCGAACGCGGGGTTCGGGCCTCGCGCGAGGATGATCCTCGCGCGAGGGATCCAGTCGGTCTCCTCGCCGTCGATCAGATGGCCCACCACGTCGAAGGGGCTGAAGGTGTCCGGCCCTTCCGTTCCCCGGGTCCATTCGTCCGGCAGGCCGGAGAGCAGCGCGCGCACGGTGGCCGGCGTGCGTGCCAGGACCTCGGCCGAGCGCGCGAGGTCGGGCGTCACGGCTTCGCGCACCAGGCGCCGACCTCGTAGCGGCCGACGAGCACGCTGTCGAGCGCGACCGCCTCCTCGAGCATCCGCCGGCCCAGCGTCTCGACCTCCATCTCCGCCGCCGTCGCGATGCCCCGGCGCTCGATCTCTCCGGCGAGGGTCCCGGTGAGATCCGCGATCAGGCCGACGAGAGGTGCGCTCTTCGGACCGCCGCCGATCAGGGTGTCGAGCCCCATCGTGGGCGCGGGAAGGCCCGCGGCCAGGAAGGTCGCGTGGAGGGCCTTCCCCATCCGGGACGCGTGCCCGTGCGCGACGATCGCGCGCACGATCCAGTCGCAGCTCCGGTCGAAGAGCGGAGCGGGCGGGAACGAGCGCGCACCGTCCCAGTCCGGCTCGTGCATCACGATGGGCCCTCCAGGCTTCACGTGACGCGCGACCTTCCGGAGCACGTCCTCGGGACGTTCCTGGAACATCAACACGTACCGCCCGACGAGAGCGTCGAAGGGCTCGTCGAACACGAGGTGCTCGAGCTCCCCTTCACGGAACGACACCGAACCGAGGGAACGTTCCTCCGCGCGCGCTCGCGCGGTGGCCAGCGCTTCGGGAACCCGGTCCACGCCGACGACCGCTCCAGCCGGACCGACGATGGCGGCCGCCAGGAACGCGACGTCCCCCGCGCCGCTCCCGATGTCGAGCACGCGCATGCCGGGCCGGAGCCCAGCCTCGAGGAAGTACCGGCGCGTCATGGGATCGATGAGCGCGGCCTGGGTCTCCAGGCGTTTGAGCTCGCGCTCGGAGTGCCCGAGCGCGTACGTGGCGCTCACGCGGGATCCCGAAGCGGCTGCTTCGCCTTCCCGACCCATCGCGGCGCCTCCGAGCTCGTCACCTGGCGCAGGATCAAGTTGAGCTGCGCCGTGTGATGTTGCACGTGCCGCATGTTGTAGAGGAGGAGCTCCAGCTCGCTCCCCTGACTGCTGGATCCCATGCGGCGCGTGCCGGAGGCCTTCTCGTCCGACATCCCGGCGATCCTCGCTCGCGTCTTCTCGCGCCCGTGCTCCAGGTAGCGGCGCAGCTCTTCCTTGGTGTAGACGCGTTCCGGCATCAGACCCTCGGAGCTCATCTCGACGAGCGTGAAGGGCTCCGGAGGGTGGAAGCCCTCCTCCGGGTCGTCCGACATGTTGTAATCCAGCCAGAAGAGCGTGTGGTAGACGAGGTACCAGTATTCGGGGAACCGGGATCGATCTCCCCACAGCTCGTCCGGACACGCATCGATGGCGCGCTCCATCGAGTCGATCGCGGCGCCGAGCTGTGCCCATACCGCGGGCCTCCAGTCCGTCGCGCGCACGACGCCGACGCTCGCCGCGGCCCCTGGTTCCTTCACGCGCCGCCTCCTTTCGCCCGGTGCATGAGCTGGCGGATCGCGCCGAGGTGATACGCCAGGTGCGCGACCGAGCCCAGGCCCGCCCCCTCTTCCAGGAAGCGCTCCGGCGTCAGCCCTTCGAGCACGCGAACGAGGTCCGCGCGTGTGTCTTCGAGGTCCTTCCGGAGCCGGGCCCACTCCGCGTCGGTCACCGTTTGCGGGTCGAAGCTCGCCGCCCAGTCCCGGCGGCTGTGATCCCCCTGGATCCACTCCGCGGTCACGCGCAGGTGGAAGTTCATGTGCCGCACGTGCGACGCGATCGACGGATGCCCCTCGAACTGGCGGGAGGCCTCCTGGGCCGTGAGCTTCGAGAGGGTTGCCTGGATCCCGGAGTCGTGATCGAGGTACTGGGTGCCCTGACCGGGGAGGGCTCCCTCGAACGTCTCGCGAAGGAGCTCCACCACCAGTTCCAGAATCGCCTGCTTCATGATCGTCAACCGTGCCGTCAGGGAGTGGACGGACCCGGGCGGCATCGTCATAATCGGTGCCTTGCCGGTTCCAGAAGGGCTTTCGTGCACTGTACGCAGGGTCTCGGGGCGGGTCAACGGCGCGCCCCGAAACGAGCTTCGACTCATGCTCCTTCAACCGCCACGCTCCGGAGGCGACTCCCCATGGCTCGTTCCCGTTCGGTTCCGCTCCTCGCGCTGCTGCTCCTGCTCCCCGCTTCCGTGACGACGGCCGCGACCGGCTCCAAGGAGCTGGCGAGGATCAGCGACGAGTACTGGCAGGGATACCTCCTGGCGAACCCCACCTCCGCGACGAGCCTCGGCGACAAGCGTTACGACGATCGCCTCGACGACAACACGCCCGAAGGGATCATGGCCGAGACGAGGCGTCTCGAGGGAGTTCGCGCCGTCGTGTCCGCGATCGCTCCGGAGCCCCTCTCCGCGAGCGATCGGATCACGCGCGCCGCGCTCCTCTCCGCCGTGGACGAGCAGCTGGGATGGCTCGCGTGCGGGTTCCACACGTGGGTCGTCGACCCGCTCAACGGCCCGCAGGTCTCGTTCATGAACCTGCCCGACTACACGCGGATCGACACGCCCAGGGACGCGAAGGCCTACGTGACGCGCGTCCAGGCCATGGGCCCTTACGTCGACAACCACGTGAAGAATCTCCGGACCGGTCTCGGCCAGGGGAAGACCGCCACCCGTGACGCGGTTCAGAAGTCGATCGATCAGCTCGAGCGTCTCGCCGGCAGCCCGGTCGAGAGTCTCGCGGTGTACGGCCCGGCGCTCGCGAAGCGAACCGGCTGGAGCCAGGCCGATCGCGATCGCTTCGGCCGTGACCTCCGCGAGGCGCTCTCGAAGTCCCTCATGCCGGCGTACGCGCGGTACCACGAATTCCTGAAGACCGAGATCCTCCCCGCCGCGCGCCCGCCCGAGAAGGCTGGGCTTCTCTCGCTGCCGGGCGGGCTCGAATGCTACGGAAGGATGATCCACGTCCACACGAGTCTCGACCGCTCCGCGGAGGAGATCCACAAGCTCGGGCTCGAACAGGTCGCGGTGTTCCGGAGAGATCTCGCGGCGCTCGGGCAGAAGGCGCTCGGCACGTCCGATGTCGCGGAGATCCAGCGGCGGCTGCGGACGAGCCCGGACATGCACTTCCGCACGGGGGATGAGATCGAAGGAAAGGCGCGCGAGGCTCTCGCGCGCGCGCGGGCCAAGGTCCCGGCTTGGTTCGGCCGGATCCAGCCGAAGGCGGCGTGCGAGGTGCGTGTCATGGGCATGCACGAGGCCCCCTATTCCACGGTCGCGTACTACCGCCAGCCGTCCTCGGATGGGAAGCGCCCGGGACGCTACATGATCAATACCTATCTGCCGGAGACGCGGCCCCGGTACGAAGCGGAGGCGCTCGCATTCCACGAAGCGGTGCCGGGCCACCACCTCCAGATCGCCGTCGCCCAGGAGCTGACCGGGGTGCCGGAATTCCGGAAGCACCAGGGCGTCACCGCGTTCGTCGAGGGCTGGGCGCTCTACACGGAGCGGCTCTCGGACGAGATGGGCCTCTACTCGAGCGACGTCGACCGGATGGGGATGCTGTCCTACGACGCGTGGCGCGCGTGCCGGCTCGTGGTCGACACGGGGCTTCACGCGATGGGCTGGTCGCGCCAGCAGGCGATCGACTACATGAAGGAGAACAGCGTTCTCGCCGAGAACAACATCGTGAACGAGGTCGACCGCTATCTCACCTGGCCGGGTCAGGCGCTCGCCTACAAGCTGGGCCAGCTCGAGATCCTGCGCTTGCGGGAGGAAGCCAGGACCCGGCTCGGAGAGCGGTTCGACATCAAAGCCTTCCACGACGCGGTCCTCGGGAACGGAGCGGTCGCCCTGCCGGCCCTGAGAGAGCAGGTCGAGGCCTACATCCAGTCGGCCGCCGCACCCAACTGACGTAGCCGCAAGGTGTTCTCGCGCTCGCCCTGCCGCCCACGCGCAGGTGGCGCTTGCCCGCCGCCTCGGAACCGCGTGCTAGACTTTTTGGTTCCTGGAAGTCCACGCGCCGAAGGCCTGCCGGCCTGGCCGAACTCTTGCCTGAACCATGGAGACCCGACGATGAGGGGAGCTAAACCCTTTCCGCCTGGCCTTTCACGGCCCGCGCCGCTCCGTGTGGTCGTCCTCGCGTCTCTCGTCCTCGCCGTCTCCCTGTCGCCAGGGGACGCAAGGGCCCAGGGCGTGCCCGGAGAGGACACCCGTACGGCCAGCCTCGCCGACCTGACGCTCGAGCAGCTCAGCAGCATCGTGGTGACCCTGGTCTCCCGGAGGGACGAGACGCTCGCGGACGCCGCCGCGTCCGTCTTCGTGATCACCTCCGAGGACATCCGGCGCTCGGGGGTGACGAGCCTGCCCGAGGCGCTCCGCCTCGCCCCCAATCTCCAGGTGGCCCGTGAGGACGCGAACCGGTACGCGATCAGCGCGCGAGGCTTCAACAGCGTCCTCGCGAACAAGATGCTCGTGATGATCGACGGGCGCACGGTGTATTCGCCCCTCTTCTCCGGAGTCTTCTGGGAAGCGCAGGACGTGCTTCTCGAGGACGTGGACCGGATCGAAGTCGTGAGCGGTCCCGGCGGAACGCTCTGGGGCATCAACGCGGTGAATGGAGTGATCCACGTGGTCACGCGGTCGGGGGCGGACACGCACGGAGGGCTCGCGAAGGGCGGCATCGGAACCGAGGACCGGATCGCGGCGGCTCGCTATGGCGCGAGGCTCGGGAAAGCGGACGTTCGCGCCTACACGCAGTACCGCGAGAAGGAGAACACCGAGCGACCGGACGGGACCGAGGTCCAGGACGCCTCGGACCGGATCCAGGCGGGATTCCGGGCGGATTGGACGGCCGCCTCGAACGTCGTCACGCTGCAGGGCGACGCGTATCGAGGCCGGATCGATCAGGTAATCTCCGAGCGAGAGCTGCGAGGCGCGAACGTCCTGGGCCGATGGACTCGGGATCTCGAGAACGGCCAGAAGCTGCGGGTCCAGGCGTACTACGACCACACCGAGCGCGATCAGCCCGGCGCCATCAACGAGGTGCTCGGAACCTACGACATCGAGCTCCAGCACGGGTTCCACCCGACCGCGAGGCAGAACGTGGTCTGGGGCGGCGGATTCCGCTACCAGTCGGACCGGGTCGAGAACCTCTCTCCGGCGCTCGCGTTCCGTCCCGCGAGCCGGATCCTCCGGGTGGGGAACGTCTTCGCGCAGGACGACATCGCGATTCGCGAGGACCTCCTCCTGATCCTGGGGCTCAAGATCGAGTACAACGACTACACGGAGTTCGAGTACCTGCCCAGCGCGCGCGTCTCCTGGAAGCCCCGGGAGAACCGCCTCGTGTGGGGCGCGTGGTCCCGCGCGGTGCGCGCCCCGTCACGGGTGGATCGCGAGTTCTATGTGCCGGCCGATCCCCCGTACGCGGTGCTGGCGGGCGGCCCCGAGTTCGACTCCGAGGTCGCGTACGTCTACGAGATCGGATACCGCGATCAGATCACCGAGGCCTTCACCGTCTCCTTCACCGGCTTCCATCACGACTACAGCGAACTTCGGTCCCTCGAGCCCTCCCCGGCAGGACCCGTGTTCGACAATGGAGTCGAGGGCCGGGTCAGCGGGCTCGAGACCTGGGCGGGCTACCGCACCGGCCAGTCCTGGCGCGTGAGCGCGGGCTTCGTCTACCAGGACAAAGAGCTCGAGGTGAGCCCTGGAGTGGGTGCCCCCGACCTCGGCAACGATCCGAACCACTGGTGGATCGTCCGCTCCTCGCTCACGATGCTTCGGGAGTTCGAGTTCGACGCCATCCTTCGCTATGTGGGGTCGCTCCCGCAGCCGCACGTGCCGAGCTACACCGCGTTGGACGCGCGCCTCGGATGGACCCTCGACCGGCGGGCGGAGCTCTCGGTTCGCGGCCGGAACCTCCTCGACGACCATCACGCCGAGTGGGGCGCTCCCGCGGCGCGCCCCGAGCTGGAGCGCGCGGTGTTCGCGCAGGTGACGCTACGGATCTGACGATGCGCGCGATGACGCACCTCCGGCTCTGGCGCCGGCTCGTGCCGGCCGCTCTTCTCACGTGGTACGCCGTCCCGGCGCTCGGCGCGCCCGCCGACGAGCCCTCGGCGCTGGAACGCCGGGTGAAGGCGGCCTTCCTCTACAAGTTCGCCGCCTACGTCACCTGGCCCACGCCGCCGGCTTCGGGCTCCTCGTTCTCCATCGGCGTCCTCGGGGACGACGCGCTCGCGGCGGAGCTGGGTCGGGTGGTCGCCGGCCGGACGGTGGAAGGGCGCCCGGTCACGGTGTACCGGGTGAGCGAGACCGACTCCCTCGGAAACCTCCACATGCTCTTCGTCGGCCGCTCGCGCACCAGCCAGCTGGAGGCGATCGCCGCCGCCGCGCGCGAGCACTCGATCCTCACCGTCTCCGAGGCGGAGGGCGCGCTCTCGATGGGGAGCGTGATCAACTTCGTCCTGAGCAGCGGCAAGGTGCGGTTCGAGATCTCGCTCGGCGCGGCGCGGAAGAGCGGGCTGGCCCTGAGCTCGCGGCTCCTCGGTGTGGCGCTCTCGGTCGTGGACCACAGGACGAACGGCGGACCCTGATGTTCCGATTCGTCCGACATTCGATCCGGCGCAAGCTGATGCTCGTCGTCATCGTGACGACGCTCGCGGCGCTCCTCTTCACCGCGATCGTTCTCGTCGCGTATGACGTGAGGACGTACCAGCGGTCCTGGGTCAACGACCTCGCCACCCAGGCGGAGATCCTCGGGCGGGCCGCGGCGCCGGCGCTCGCGTTCGACGATCCGATGTCCGCCTACCACTATCTCTCGCTCCTCCGGGCGCGCCCGCAGATCGAGGCCGCGGCCATCTACAAGGCGGACGGAACGCTCTTCGCGACGTATCGCCGCGAGGAGGGAGCCCAGGACTTCCCCACCGAGATCCGGCCCGACGGCCATCGGATCGTGAACAATCAGCTCGTTCTCTTCCGGGGAATCCGTGAGGGAGGCGAGCACATGGGCACGGTGTACCTGAGCGCGCGGTACGAGCTGTTCGAGCGCCTTCAGAGCTATCTCGTGATCGTGGGGATCGCGCTGGTGGCGAGTCTTCTCGTCGCGTTCGTCATGTCGTACTGGCTCCAGTCGGCCGTGACCCGTCCCATCCTGGAAGTCTCGGACGTGGCCCACAAGGTCGCGGAGCGAAGGGACATGTCGCTGCGGGCGCGCAAGACGACCGAGGACGAGGTCGGGTACCTCGTGACGACGTTCAACGACATGCTCGGCGAGATCGAGCGGCGTTCGGCCGCGCTCCAGGGCACGAACCGCAGGCTCGAGGAGGAAATGAGCGTGCGGCAGGAGGCCGAGCGCGCGCTGCTCGCCTCCGACCAGCGGAAGGACGAGTTCCTCGCGACCCTGGCCCACGAGCTTCGCAATCCGCTCGCGCCGCTCCGGAACGCGCTCGAGATCCTGAAGTACTCGAGTGGAGGCTCCAAGGACGCGCTCACCGCGCGCGAGATCATGGAGCGGCAGCTCCGGCAGCTCGTGCGACTCGTGGACGATCTCCTCGACGTGTCGCGCATCACCACCGGAAAGCTGGTCCTGAAGCGCGAGGACGCGAGCTTCGAGGAGATCATCCAGAGCGCGCTGGACGCCACGGCGCCGTATTTCGAGACGCGCCAGGTCCGGCTCCAGGTCACGCTTCCCGCGGAGCCGTTGCGGCTCCGCGCCGACCCCACGCGGCTCGCGCAGGTGTTCCTGAACCTCCTCCACAACGCCGCCAAGTTCACCGACCCGGGAGGCTCGGTCACGCTTCGCGCCGAGCGCGAGGGGAGCGAGCTCCAGGTGACCGTGACGGACACGGGCGTCGGCATTCCGGAAGCGAAGATGCCGCTCATCTTCGACATGTTCGCCCAGGTGGATCAACGGCTCGAGCGATCGCATTCGGGCCTCGGCGTGGGGCTGTCCCTGGCGAGACGCCTCGTGGAGCTGCACGGCGGAACGATCGAGGCGGCCAGTGACGGCCTCGGCAAGGGGACCCGCTTCACCGTGCGCCTTCCCGCGCCGCAGGGGGTGGACGACCCGCGAGCGGAGGACGCGCCGCGGGCGGAGGGCGAGCGGAGCGCCGACGGCGGGCGGCGGGCGGAGGGCGAGAGGCAACGGGATGCGGCGGGAGGTTCCGAACGACGCGTCAACAACTCCGGCGGACCACGCCGCATTCTCCTCGCCGACGACAACTCGGACTTCCTCGAGAGTTTCGCGACCATGCTGCGCGACATGGGCCACGAGATCCACTGCGCGAGCGACGGGCTCGAGGCGCTGAGGATGGCCGGCGAGATCCATCCCGAGGTGGCGTTCCTCGACATCGGGCTCCCGAAGCTGAACGGCTACGAGCTCGCGCGGCGCATTCGCGAGCTCCCGCACGCGGAAGGCATGACCCTGATCGCCGTCACCGGCTGGGGCCAGGAGAACGACCGGGAGCGCGCGCGCCAGGCGGGATTCCACCACCACATGATCAAGCC
>DASTBC010000190.1 GCA_035712245.1 Candidatus Eisenbacteria bacterium | reverse complement strand
TCGACGAGCGGAGCTCCTGGCTCTATCCCGTGCGCGTCCCTCCCGAGCCGGCGTGGTACTCGCGGCGGACCTCGGCGGGCACGGAGATGCGCCGCGTGGGGGTTCTGCAGGGAACCTACCTGGGCATCTACATCTCGAACGCGTGCCTCTTCTGGTACTCGGAGCCCTCCCTCCATTGCCGGTTCTGCACGACGGGCGCGAACGTGGGCGTGAACGAGATCGCGCTGAAGTCCGTGGAGGACGTGGTCGAGGTCGCGCGCGCCGCGAAGGAGCAATCCGGAGTCACGTTCGTTCATTTCAACAGCGGCTACTCGAAGCGCTGCCACGAGGATGCGGCGCCGTTCGTGGACGCGGTGAAGCGCGAGGTGGGGGCGCTCGTGGGCCTCCAGCTCATGCCGAGCCGGGACCGGAGCGACTACGACCGCTTGATCGACCTCGGCGTGGACCACTTCTCCTTCTGCTACGAGTTCCACAACCCGGAGTACTTCGCGCGCTACCTGCCGGGCAAGGAGGCCACGCTCGGCCAGAAGGCGTTCTTCGACGCGCTCGAGTACACGGCTCGCCGCCTGGGGAGGGGCGCGGTCTCGGGGGAGATCATCGCGGGCGTCGAGCCGATCGAGGACACGATTCGCGCGATCGACTACATCACGAGCGTCGGGGCGTTTCCGACCGTGTGCGTCTTCCGCCCGGTCATCGGGTCGGACATGGAGCGGCATCCGGCCCCTCGGTACGAGGACATGCGCGCCGTGTTCGAGCACGTGTACCGCGCATGCCTCCGGAACGGGATTCCGATGGGCCTGGCGCCGAACATCGAGGTGAGCCTGGTCTGTCAGCCCGATGACACGCGGTACCTCGCGCCGCGGGGGTGGAGGAGCTGGCTCTACGAGCGGAGACTCGGGCTGATGCGCCGCCTGGCGGCTCCGGTGTTCGAGGCGCGCATGAGGCCGCGCGGCCCGCGGGTCACGAAGCCGGCGAGGGAGGCGGCGCCCGCGTGCTGATCAACCGGGACGAGCCCGCCGCGCGGGACAAGCTCCGGAGCGAGATCGCGCGCGAGCGCGAGTTGGACGTGATCGTGCAGTGGCTCGACGTGACGCCGGAGCCGGTTCGAATCGAGGCCGATCGCGCGGGGCTCGAGGTTTCCCCGGGGGGCGAAGGTGGCGAGGCCGCCGCGGCGCCTCGGCGCTGCCGTCTCAAGGTGTTCCGCGCGCGCGAGGGCAAGGATCGCTTCTGCGCCTTCTTCTACAAGCGCAGCAATCTTCCATGGAGCCGCGACCGGTTCAGCTACGGGGGTGTGGAGTTCCTTCCCGGGCGCGTGACGCAGTCCGAGGTGCAGTCGTGGGTCCGGTGGCTCACATCCGGGCTGGACCCGGAGCAGAGGCCGGAGCGGCTCCGCCGCTCGTTCCTCTACGACATTCCCGACTAGGTTCCGCGTCCCGGCGGAGACGTCGTGATCGCCTGGAGCTTCTCCCGGGAGGGGATCACGAACCGCTCCTCGCCCGTGATCACGATCTTCTCGTGCCCCCACCTGGAGAGCACCCGGATCGCGGACTCCACCGTCGTGCCCACGAGATCCGCGACCTCCTGGCGCGAGAGCCGGAGCGGAATCTCCACACCCTGCTTCGTTTCCTTCCCCATCCGCTCGGCCAGCGTGAGGAAGAGCTGCGCGATCCGCACCTCGACGCGCTGCCCGCGCATCTCCTCGAGCTTTCGCGTGAGCGAGATCGTGAGCTTCGTGAGCTCGCGAATGATCGCCCGCGCGAACTCGGGAGTGCGGTCGAGCATCTCGAAGAAGTCGCGCCGCGGAAGGATCAGGAGCGTGACGGGCTCCATGCAGATCGCGGCGGCGGGGTAGGGGATGTAGTTGTAGACCGCGATCGCTCCGACCGGCTCTCCCTCACCGAAGATCTCGAGAATGACGTCCGAAGCCTCGGCCTCGCGAACGATCTTCACGCGGCCACGCACGATCAGGGTCAGCGACTCGGCGGGATCCCCTTCCTTCCAGAGATAGTCGCCGCGCTCGTAGTCGCGGATCGTCGCGAGCGAGGCCACCTTCCGCTGGTCGTCGGGCGAGAGGCCGCGAAAGTAGGGGAGGGCTCGAACCGCGTGGGACACGCGGTCGGCCGCCCCGGTGAGGGGGAGCCCTCGCTCCCGGTCGGGGGACATGACGGGGATCATATGCCCGGAGCCACCGATCCGGCAACCCTTTGCCTTCACGTATGTTGCCATGCCCACACGCCCGCCGATTTCTTCGCCATTCCTGACCCCCGTCATGGGCCGGAGGGCCCCAAAGCCCGAAGATTCTCTCGTCTGAACGGTCCCATCGGACCCAGGGAGGCGCGATGAATCCTTCGAAGATCTTCGAACGCATGCGCGAGGACCACCGGAACGTGCTCGAACGGATCCGTGTCCTGGACGTGGCGGCGGCCGCGATCCCGCGCGAAGCGGCCGGCGACTGGCCCGGCGCCGAGACGCGACAGGTGCTCGCGCTCCTGCGCCGGCAGTTCCAGACCCACATGGCGGCCGAGGACGAGGTCCTCTACCCCGCCCTCGCGGAGGCGCTCCCCGTGGCGCGCCCGAGCATGGACCCGCTCATGGCGGATCACGGGGCTCTTCGCATGATGCTCGCCGACCTGGAGCAGGAGCTCGAGGAGCCCGCGAGCGACGCGCGAAACGAGCAGATCGGCGTGCAGCTGCGCGATCTCGCCGACCTTCTCCGGATCCACATCCGGAAGGAGGAGGCGGTGGTGTTCACGATCGCGGAGCGCGCGCTCAACCCGAGGGAAGTGGAAGCGCTCGCCGCCCGGATGGACCGGGGCCCGGCGGGCCAGGTTCGATCCCCCCAGGGCCCCGCGGCGGGGCCTTCGAAAGGAGCGGTGTCATGAAGCGGAACCTTCTCTGGAGCCTCGTGCTCCTCGGCGCGATGAGCCTGGCGGGATGCGGAGGCGGGGGAGGCGGCGGGACGTCGTCCGGCACGACGCCGTCCTCCCCGCTCGACGTCGGACCCCGCGCCGCCGACAGCCCGGTGAACGCCGAGCTGGCGGCCAAGGGCGAGGCGCTCTTCAAATCGAAGACCTGCTCCACGTGCCACGCGTTCGGCGCCCGGATCACCGGACCCGATCTCGTGGGCGTGACGCACCGCCGCACCGAGGCATGGATGCGGAAGCAGATGCTCCAGCCCGAGGTCATGACCAAGGAGGACCCGATCGCGAGACAGCTCCTCGGCCAGTACGCCGTCCAGATGCCCAATCTGATGCTGAAGAACGAGGAGGTCGACGCGCTCATCCACTACATCAAGCAGAAGGATCAGGCGAAGCCGGCAACCCAGTCGGCCGCGGCCCCGTGACGGGAACCCATCGAAAGGAGAAGCCATGAAACGGAAGATCGGTCTGGCGCTGCTCGCCATCGCCATTCTCGCGTGGGCCGTCGCGTCCGGGTGCACCCGGATGGCCGGCGGGGCCGGCGGATCGGCGGCGCAGAAGACCTACGTGAAGCCCGGGGAGCACGACACGCACTACGCGTTCCTCTCGGGCGGGCACTCGGGCCAGGTGTTCGTGTACGGCCTCCCGTCGTGCCGGTACATCACCACGATCCCGGTCTTCACCCCGGAGCCCGCCAAGGGCTACGGGTATGACGAGGAGTCGAAGGCCATGCTCGGCGGGTTCACCTGGGGCGACGCGCATCACCCGGGGCTCTCGGAGACGAACGGCAACTTCGACGGGCGGTGGCTCTTCATCAACGACATGCCGCACGCGCGGATCGCGCGCATCGACCTGAAGGACTTCACCACGCGCGAGATCTACGGCCCGATTCCCAACATCTCGGCCGCGCACGCCTGCCCCTATCCGACCCCGAACACCGAGTACGTGTTCGCTGCGTCCCGCTTCTCGGCGCCGGTGCCCACGAACAAGGTGGCGAAGGTCGAGGACTACGTGAAGGACTTCAAGGGCGTCATCGCGGGCATCAAGGTGAGCTCGGAAGGGCGCATGTCCATGGGCTTCGAGATCCTGATGCCTCCCTTCCACTGGGACCTCTCGGACGCGGGCAAAGGCCCGAGCCACGGCTGGCAGTTCTTCACGTGCTACAACAGCGAGATGGCCCATGACACCCTCGAGGTGAAGGCGTCCCAGGCCGAGATGGACTACGTCGCGGCGGTCGACTGGAGAGCGGCGCAGAAGGCCGTCGACGAGGGCAAGGCGGACATGATCGGCGGCGCGCCGGTCCTGAACCCCGAGAAGGTGAAGGGGATCGTCTACCTCGTTCCGACGCCGAAGAGCCCGCACGGCATGGACGTGAATCCGACCGGCGAATACATCTGCGCGTCCGGCAAGCTCCAGGCCGAGGTCTCCGTGTTCAGCTTCAAGAAGCTGATGGCTGCGATCGACGCCAAGAAGTTCGAGAAGGAGATCATGGGGGTCCCGGTCCTCGCGTATGACGACGTGCTCGAGGCGAAGGTCCCGGTGGGACTCGGCCCGCTCCACACGGAGTTCGACGGAAAGGGCTTCGCCTACACGTCGCTCTTCCTCGATTCCCAGGTGGCGAAGTGGAAGGTCGGCACGTGGGAGGTGGTGGACAAGATCGACGTCTACTACTCGATCGGGCACCTCAGCGTGGCGGAAGGCGCGACGATGAATCCCACGGGCGAGTACCTCCTCGCGCTCGACAAGCTGTCGAAGGACCGGTATCTCCCCGTCGGCCCGTCCCACCCCGAGGGGGCACAGCTCATCGACCTGCGCGGGAACAAGATGGAGCTCCTCTACGACTTCCCGACCTATCCGGAGCCCCATTACGGCCAGATCATCTCGGCCTCGAAGATCAAGCCGCTGAAGATCTACCCGCTCTCGGAGAACAAGAACCCCCACGCCATCAAATCCGCGGAAGAGGCCCGCGTCGAGCGCAAGGGGAAGAGGGTCGACGCGTACATGGTGGCCGTGCGCACGCACTTCACGCCGGACGTGATCCGCGTCGCGGCCGGAGACACGGTCTACTTCCACGTCACGAACCTGGAGCAGGACATCGACATCACGCACGGGTTCGGGATCCTGAACTCGAACATCGACATGCAGGTGGAGCCGGGCGAGACCAAGACCGTGAAGTGGGTCGCGACCGCGGCCGGGATCACGCCGTTCTACTGCTCCAACTTCTGCAGCGCGCTGCACCAGGAAATGCAGGGATATCTCGAGGTGGCGGCCGCCGGCACGAGGATCGCCGGCGTGCAGCGGCCTCCGAAGAAGCAGGTCGAGGAAGTGGCGGCGCTCCTGCGACGCCGGTAGGTGGGTATTCGTAAGGCGGGGCCGGTGAGCGGCCCCGCCATCAACCGGGAGGAAGACATGACACGCTATCTGTTGGGATCGTTCCAGGCCTCCGAGCGGCGCTGGATCGTCGTCGCGGCCCTGGTCCTGCTCCCCGTGTTCTTCCTCCCGGTCCTCCCCGTGTGGACGATGAAGCTCTGGGCGCCGCAGTATCCGGAGGGGCTCCAGCTCACGATCTATGCGCACACGATCAAGGGAGACCTCGACAACATCAACACGCTGAACCATTACGTGGGGATGCACAAGATCACGCCGGACGACTTCGACGAGTTCCGGTACATGCCGCAGCTCCTGACGTTCTTCGGCGTGATGGCGCTCCTCGCGGCGCTCGTGAACCGGCGGTGGCTCGCGGTCCTGGGCTGGCTCGGGTTCACGGCCTTCGCGGTGTACATGTTCCGGGACTACGCGAACTGGCTCTATCACTACGGGCATGACCTGGATCCGCGGGCGGCCCTCAAGCTGGAGGCGTTCACGCCGCCCCTGATCGGGTACAAGCAGATGGCGAACTTCAAGGTGTGGAGCCTCCCTGGGCCGGGGACGCTGCTACTAGGATTCGCGTGGCTCCTGGGACCGATCGTGTTCTGGATCGAGCGGCGGGCCGAGCGCCAATCGGCCGAGTCGGTGGCGAAGACGGTGGGGGTGCCGGCATGAACGTGGCGGGCCGGGCGGTCGCGACGGCGGCTCTGGCCGCGATGGCTTCCGCGTGGACCCACGCCGATGCCGCGACCGTCACCGTCCCCGCCCGTCCCGGCGCCGCCGCCGCGGCGATCGCGGCCGCGGCGCCGGGGGACGTGGTCGTGCTCGGCCGGGGGCGTCACGCGGGTCCGCTCCGGCTCGATCGTGCGATCACCTTGCGCGGAGCGCCGGGCGCGGTCGTGCACGGAGGCGGACACGGCAGCGTGATCGAGATCGCGGCCCCGCGCGCCCGTGTCGAGGATCTCGAGATTCGCGGGAGCGGAAATCGCGTGATCACGGGCGACGCCGCGGTGAAGATCCTGGGCTCCGCGGGCGTGGTCCTCCGCCGCATCGTCGCCCGGGACGTGCTCTACGGAATCTACGCCGAGCGTTCGGAGAGCCTTTCGGTGGAGGATTCACGCCTTCGCGGCCGCGTCCGGCCCCTGGACGAGGCCGGGAGCGGGAACGGGATCCACCTCTGGTACTCCCATGACGCGCTCCTCCGCGGGAACACGGTCGAGCGGTTCGCGGACGGCGTGTATCTCTCGTTCGCGCACCGCACGCACGTGGCGGGGAACGAGCTCCGAGACCAGGGCCGGTACGGGCTCCACACGATGTACTGCCAGGAGAGCCGGCTCGAGCGGAACCGCTTCACCCGGAACGTCGCCGGATGCGCCATCATGTTCTCGAACGGGCTCCGGGTGGAGGGGAACGACTTCGTGCACAACCGGGGCCCGCGCACGTACGGGCTCCTCCTGCGCGACTGCTCCGCGGGGACGTTCACGGGAAACACGTTCGCCGACAACACGATCGCGGTCTTCATGGACAACTCCAACCGGAACCGGATCCGCGAGAACCTCTTCCAGGACAACGGGTGGGCGCTCCTCGTGTTCTCGTCCTGCGCGGGGAACGAGACGGCGCGGAACGTCTTCCTGAACAACGACTATCCGGTCGCCCTGGACATGCGGCGGTCGGACAATCGGTTCGACGACGGAGCGGTGGGGAACTTCTGGAGCGAGAACGCGCCGTACGATCTGAACGCGGATGGCGTGAGCGACGTTCCGTACTCTCCGGTGAGCGCGTTCGCGTTTCTCTCGAAGCAGTATCCGGACCTGTCCGTGCTCGCAAAGAGCCCGGCGGTCGCGGCGATCACGGTCGCGGAGCGTGTGTTCCCCGCGCTCCGGCCGAGTGAGATCGTCGACAACCGGCCGCTCGTGTCGCCGGGTTCGGCGTGGCAGGAGCGCCGCGGAGTGGGTGTGTCGCGAAACGCGGAGCCGGGGGCGAGTGCCGGCGGTCATGGCACGGACGAGTCGCGCGTGGACTGGGCGGCCGCGGCGTGGTTCGGCGGCCTTCTCGCGGCGGGCGCGGCCGGCCTCGTGCTCGCGAGGGGACGCGCATGATCCGGGCCCAGGGTCTCGTCAAGCGTTACGGCGCGATCACGGCCGTGGACCATCTCGACTTCGAGGTGCGCGACGGCGAGACCTTCGCGCTGATCGGTCCGAACGGAGCGGGGAAGACCACCACGCTGAAGCTCCTCCTCGGCCTCGCGCGACCCGATGCCGGAACCGTGAGGATCGGCCCCGAGG
>DASTBC010000189.1:7500-10953 GCA_035712245.1 Candidatus Eisenbacteria bacterium | reverse complement strand
CGTGGCGGTCGCGAAGGAGCTTCGCCGGCAAGCGCGCGCCGTGCTGACGGACATGGATCAGCCCCTCGGCATCGCGATCGGCAACGCGAACGAGACGGCCGAGGCGTTCGCGGTGCTTCGCGGCGAAGCTCCGCCGGACGTGGCGGAGCTCACGCGCGGGCTCGCCGTGAGGATGCTCCTGATGGCCGGCATCGCGCGGGAGCGGTTCGAGGCCGAAGCGCGGGTCGATCGCGCGCTCGAGTCGGGCGAGGCGCTCCGGAGGGCCGAGAGCATGGTCCAGGCGCAGCACGGCGATCCTCGAGCGGTCGCCGATGCCTCGCTCCTCCCGCGCGCGGCGGTGGAGACGCGGGTTTCCGCGCCCCGTTCCGGGTTCGTCGCGAGGATCGACACGCGCGCGCTGGGCGTCCTCCTCGTCGCGATGAAGGCGGGGCGATCGAGGAAGGAGGACCCCGTCGACCCGGCGGTCGGCATTCGACTGGTCGCGAAGCGGGGCGCCTCCGTGCGCGAGGGAGAGGCGGTCGCCGTGATCGAAGCGCATCGGGACGCGCCGGACTGGGCCGAGGCGGTGCGGCGCGCCTACTCGATCGAGGACCGCGAGCCCGAAGCCGTTCCGCTCGTCCTGGAGGAGATCTCCGCGTGACCCGCTCCGCGAAGGCTGTGGCCGCGAAGCCCGCGGCCGCCAAGCCGGCGGCCGCCAAGGGAGCGATCCGCGTCCTGCCTCTCACGCCCGAGCGGTGGGACGACTTCGAGACGCTCTTCGGCCCTCGCGGCGCGTGCGCGGGATGCTGGTGCCTGTGGTGGCGAATCCCGCGCTCGGAGTGGACGCGTGGCAAGGGGGACGGCAATCGCCGCGCGATGCGCGCGATCGTCCGGAGCGGTGCGCCCACCGGGCTCCTCGCCTACGCGGGGAAGACGCCCGTGGGGTGGATCGCGCTCGCCCCGCGGGAGGACACCCCGGGGCTCGACCGGTCGCGCACGCTGAAACGGCTGGACGAGAAGCCGGTCTGGTCGATCACCTGCTTCTTCGTCGCGCGCGACTACCGCAGGCAGGGCGTCACCGTGATCCTCCTCCGGGCAGCGGCGGCGTATGCGCGGAAGCAGAAGGTTTCGGTTCTGGAGGGATATCCGAGCGAGCCGCGGAAGGGATCGGTCCAGGCGGACGCCTGGGTGTTCACCGGTGTGGCGGGCGCGTTCCGGAAGGCGGGCTTCCGGGAGGCGGCGCGTCCGAGCGAGACGCGCCGGATCATGCGGCTCGAGCTTCGCTAGAGCCGGAGCCGCTCCTCGGGCGGGGCCTCGCTGTCCGTCTCGTGCAGGTCGATCGCTTCCGCGGCGGGCGCGTCGCCCGTGTGCACGTTGCAGAAGCTGCTCGGCTGCACGCCCTCGTGGAAGAGCTCCAGCTCCGTCTCGGTGCAGGCCGGGTTCGCGAGGAGCCCCGTCTGCGTGCAGATGAGGACGCTCACGACGCCGCTCGGCACCGGGAAATCCTGAGCTGCCTTCCCCTTGGTCGCCGCGGCCATCACGTCCACCCAGATCGGGAGCGCCGCCGCGGCGCCGGTCATGCCGGGACCGATCTTCTGCTTCCGGTCGAAGCCCACCCAGACGCCCGTGACCAGGTTCGGCGTGTAGCCGACGAACCAGGCGTCCGTGTAGTCGTCGGTGGTGCCCGTCTTCCCCGCGGCCGGCACGGCCAGGCCGAGCGCCCGCGTCGCCGCGGCGGTCCCGTTCTCCACGACGCTCACGAGCATGCTCGTCATCGTGAGCGCCGTCTCGGGGCTCAGCACCTCCTCGGCCGACGTGCGCGTCTGCTCCAGAACCTTCCCGTTCTTGTCCTCCACCCGGAGCACGTAGGAGGGGGCCGTCCGGATGCCCTGGTTCGCGAACACGCCGTACGCCGACGTCAGCTCGAGCAGGTTGACCTCGGACGTGCCGAGCGCGAGCGAGAGATCGTTCACGAGACGGCTCCGCACGCCCATGCGCCGGGCGTAGGACGTGACGACTCCGGTGCCGATTTTCTGGAGGAGCTTTGCCGCCGGCACGTTCACCGAGTGCGCGAGCGCGGCCCGGAGCGTCACGGGACCCCGGTACTTGTGATCGTAGTTCTGAGGCGACCACTGCATCCCGTTCCCCGCCTGGAACGAGACGGGCGTGTCCAGGATGATGTCCGTGGGCGAATAGCCGTTGTCGACCGCGGCGGCGAAGATGAACGGCTTGAACGCCGAGCCCGGCTGCCGCGCCGCCTGGACCGCGCGGTTGAAATTCGACTCGTTGAAGTCACGACCGCCCACGAGCGCCCGGATCTGCCCGTTCGTGGGATCCAGCGTGACGATGGCGCCCTGGAGGTACTCGGTCTGTGTCTTCTCCTTGGGCGGCGTCCCCGCCTTCGCGGTCTTCGCCGCCTTGGCGGCCTTCTCCGCGAGCGCGGCGCGCGTGCGCTTGTACTGGTTCCGCGCCTCGAGCGCGGTGAGCCGGCGCTCGAGCGCCTCCTCGGCGGCCTTCTGCAGATCGACGTCGATCGTCGTGTAGATCTTGAGCCCGCCCTCGTAGAGCTGGTTCGAGCCGTATCGCTCGTCGATGTACTGCCGCACCATCTCCATGAAGTAGGGAGCCGAGCGCGTGTCGCCGCGCGTCTTCGTGACGCCGAGCGGCGCCTCGCTCGCGGCCTCGTACTGGGCGCGGCTGATCGCCTTGGTCTGGAGCATGGCCGCGAGCACCAGGTTCCGGCGCCGGAGCGCCCGGTCGGGCTCCCGCCGCGGCGAGTAGTCGCGCGGGTTCCGGGGGAGCCCCGCCAGGAGCGCGCACTCCGGAAGCGTCAGCTCGTGAACCTGCTTCCCGAAGAAGACCTTCGCGGCCGCGTCGAGCCCGTACGCCCCTTCGCCGAAGTAGATCTGGTTGAAGTACATCTCGAGGATCTCGTCCTTCGTGTACGTCTGCTCGATGCGGACGGCGAGGATCGCTTCCTTGATCTTCCGCGTGAACGTCTTCTCGTGCGTGAGGAAGAGGTTCCGTGCGAGCTGCTGCGTGATCGTGCTCCCGCCCTGCTCCGGTTTCCCTGCGAGGATGTCGTTCCAGAGCGCGCCCGCGACGCGCACGGGGTCGATGCCCCAGTGCGAGTAGAAGCGGCGGTCTTCGATCGCGAGGATCGCGTCGACCATGGGCTTCGGGATCTGCCGGAGCGGCACGAGGGAGCGGTTCTCCTTGTAGAACTCGTGCACGAGCTTCCCGTTGATGTCGAAGACCGAGGTTTTGACGGGAGGCGCGATCGTCTGGAGACTGGCGGGCGAGGGGAGGTCCTTCTTGGACCAGTTCGCCACGCCGATGCCGACACCGACGGTGCCGAACAGGAGGATGATGAAGATCGCGACGAGAACCTGAGCCAGACGCTTCACGAACGGGTTCCTTTCAGGGTGGCGTTTCCTCCCTCGGGTACGCTAGGTGCCGTCCCGGAGGGAATCA
>DASTBC010000189.1:0-2500 GCA_035712245.1 Candidatus Eisenbacteria bacterium | reverse complement strand
TGCTCACTGGTCAAGTAATCCCGCGCCGATAATGTCCGGGACTCAAGTCCACCACCGAAGCTGCGGGTGTGCGGCGTTTCGACGTCGTACGCGGTAGGGGAGCGTTCTGTTGTAGGATGAAGCGGAATCGTAAGGTTCCGTCGACGAACCAGAAGTGATTATGCCGGAACGAGTAGCGAGAAACCAGGCGAGAAACCTGGTCACCGAAAACCTAAGGTTTCCTGAGGAAGGTTAATCCGCTCAGGGTTAGTCGGGCCCTTAGCCGAGGCCGAGAGGCGTAGGCGATGGAAAACAGGCAAACATTCCTGTACCGGTCCGCAGACGATCAAGACGTTAAGGGGTTACGCAGAAGTGAAAGACCAGCCCACGATCGGAAGTGTGGGTCTAAGCCCGTAGGAGGATCCCGTAGGCAAATCCGCGGGGTCATTACTCCGAGAGGTGATGGGGAGAGCGAAAGCTCACAAACTGGTCCTAATCAGGCTGCCGAGAAACACCTCTATACGAGTCTGCGGGTCGTCCGTACCGCAAACCGACACAGGTAGGTGGGGTGAGTATCCTAAGGTGCTCGAGTGAGTCTTGCAGAAGGAACTCGGCAAAATAGCCCCGTAACTTCGGAAGAAGGGGTACTCCTAGTACGTGAAGGGCCTCGCGCCTGGAGCCGAACGGAGCCGCAGTGAAAGGGGTCAAGCGACTGTTTACCAAAAACACATGTCTCTGCTAAGCCGAAGAGGCGACGTATAGGGACTGACACCTGCCCGGTGCCGGAAGGTTAAAGGGCGTGGTCAGCCGCAAGGCGAAGCCGCAAACTGAAGCCCCGGTAAACGGCGGCCGTAACTATAACGGTGGACTTAGCGCCGTTGAAAAATCTGGCTATATGCTGGGATATCTGAGCATCCCGTGTTACCGAGAAGGTGAAAACACATGGGTGCAGACAATCAGCAGGAAAGGCTGTCAATCGAAGAGAGCAGACGGTGGTTTCTGGCGGGGGTAATCGAGGGAGAAGGCAGTATGTGCGTCTCCATCAAGACACACCCGACAGCAAAGCACGGATTCCTTGTCGATCCGGAGTTCTTCATCTATCAGCACCGGAATCGACGAAGCCTGCTCGAGATGGCGGAGAATTACTTCGCGACAGGGCGCATCTTTCCGAAACAGGGAAATCCCGATGTTCTGGTGTACGCGATCACATCGCGACGCTCGATCTCGGAGAAGGTGATTCCATTCCTGGATCGGTACATGGTGTTCTCAGCGCGGAGGAGCGACATCATGCGTTTCAAACAGATCCTGCAGATGTTCGAGCAGGGGCTGCACCGAACGCAGGAGGGCCTTGTTACCATCGTGAAGCTTGCTTACGGGATGAACCACGAAGGCAAGCAGCGAAAGAGGCCCATCCAGGATGTGATTGACAGAATCCTCAGAGGCCATACGCCAGACGACGTCGTTCGCGACGCGATGATATGGTCCGATCTCCATGGCGACATGGAGAACCAGGCGGATCGAAACGACCTGGTCGCCCGAATCAGTGTGTTCGGGAGGTAACAGCAATGCCTAAGGTAGCGAAATTCCTTGTCGGGTAGTTGAACTGCCCGGAGTGCGAGCGATCGTACTCATCAACCGGCTCAAATCGGTGGAACCCTACCGGCGCTGTGCAGGCGCCGCGGGCCATACCGAGGGTAAGATCGTGGCAACGCGATCCCCGTAACGACTCAGGGGTGAGATCCCTGGATGGAGCAGAACGATAAGCTCCATAAGACGCCGGCCCTGACCATTCAAGGAGGCGAGCAACTCAACTCGCTCCGGTCAGGTGAACGTATAGTCTGCGCCGCGAGTAATCGCGGATCGACGTGAAGTTCCGACCTGCACGAATGGTGTAACGACTTGACCGCTGTCTCCTGCAAGAGCTCGGCGAAACTGTAGCAGCGGTGAAGATGCCGCTTACCCGCGACTGGACAGAAAGACCCCGTGCACCTTTACTGTAACCTGGTATTGGGTTTTGACACCGCATGTGTAGGATAGGTGGGAGGCTATGAAGCGGGAGCGCTAGCTCTCGTGGAGCCAACCTTGAAATACCACCCTTGTGATGTCGGAATTCTAACCTCGAGCCGTGAATCCGGCCGAGGGACATTGCCAGGCGGGCAGTTTGACTGGGGCGGTCGCCTCCCAAAGAGTAACGGAGGCGTGCAAAGGTTCCCTCAGTGCGGTTGGTAATCGCGCGTGGAGTGCATTGGCATAAGGGAGCTTGACTGCGAGACCTACAAGTCGAGCAGGTGCGAAAGCAGGCCAAAGTGATCCGGTGGTTCTGTGTGGAAGGGCCATCGCTTAACGGATAAAAGGTACGCCGGGGATAACAGGCTGATCCCGCCCGAGAGTTCACATCGACGGCGGGGTTTGGCACCTCGATGTCGGCTCATCGCATCCTGGGGCTGGAGAAGGTCCCAAGGGTTCGGCTGTTCGCCGATTAAAGCGGTACGTGAGCTGGGTTCAGAACGTCGTGAGACAG
>DASTBC010000188.1 GCA_035712245.1 Candidatus Eisenbacteria bacterium | reverse complement strand
ATCCGCGTGCGCGAGCGGCGTGCGGTCGCCGAGCACCTTGCGTCGCAGGACGTCGCGGTAATAGTGGACGGCGAGCGCCACCGCGGTCAGGAACCGTCCGCGATCGCGCTCCATGCGCGCGCGGCGGAGCGGTCCCAGGATCGCGTTCGACTTCGGCGTCACGAAGAGCTCGATCGCCGCCGCGCGGAGCTTCGTGAACTCCGACTCGCCCGGCGCCTCGCGAGTCGCCGCGTCGAGCGGCGGCTCGAGGAAGGAGAGCGCGCGGCCCAGGCTCCCCTGCGAGGTCGCGGCGAGGAGCGGCGCGAGCTGCTTCGAGACGCCGCGGGTCCGGAGCGCTTCCGTGATCACGGCGTCGTCCAGCGGCCGGAACCGCACGCGGAGGCAGCGGGACGCGATCGTGGGAAGGAGCGCGCGGATCTGGCGCGTCCCGAGGAGGAGCACCCTCCGGGGCTGCGGCTCCTCGAGGATCTTGAGGAAGGCGTGCGCGCCGGGACCCGTGATGGCCTCCGCGCCCTTCACGATCAGGATCTTCCAGCCGTTCTCGCGCTGCGGCGTGAGCGAGAGGAACTGCTTCGCGCGCGCGAGGTCCTCGACCGAGTGCACGGGCGGCCGCGAGAAGACGGGCACGAACCACGGATCCGTCGCCATGCGCGCGAGGACCTGCGCCCGCGCTTCCGACCGCGCCTCGTCCGCCTGCTTCTCGGTCCGTCCCTCGGTGCGAAACGTCGGGAGCGGGACCATCACCTCGAGGTCGGGATGCCGGAGGGCAGCCGTGGCGCGGCAGGACCCGCACGTCCCGCACGCTTCGGGGCCGGGGCGCGGCGTCTCACAGAGGAGGATCCGCGCCAGGCGGAGCGCGGCCTTCGTCTTCCCTACGCCGGACGGGCCGTGGAAGAGATAGGCGTGCCCAACATGGCCGGAAGCAAGGGCGGCCCGGAGAAGCGCTTCCGCTTCATCCTGGCCGCGCAGGGTGGATTCGATCATGCGCGGTATGACTCAACGGAACCACTCGAGAGGGTTCAACGCCTCCCTCCCTTTGCGGATCTCGAAGTGAAGGGCCGTTCCGATGGTGGAGCCCGTATCGCCCACGCGTCCAATGGTTTCCCCGGCGGCCACATCCTTCCCCACGGAAACCAGGATCTCGGAAGCGTTGGCGTAGAGCGTGTAGAAACCGCCGCCGTGGTTGATGATAGCACACTTGCCGTACCCCTCGAGCCAGTTCACGTAGTCCACCCGGCCCTTGGCCACGGCCGTGATCGGGGCTCCAAAGTTGGCCGCGATGTCCACCCCGCTGTTGAACGTCGTGGTGTTGAACCTCGGGTTCTTCTGCTGGCCGAAGGACCGGGCCACCTTCCCGCTCACGGGCCACGGAAGGCGCCCCTTGTTCCTGCCGAAGTCCCCGAACAGCACGGGCTCCCGGCCCGGGCCGCCCGCCAGCCGCCGCTTCTCCAGCTCGTCGATGAGGCCGCGGATCCGCCGGCTCGCGCGCTCCAACTCCTGCGAGGCCTGCTCGTTCGACTTGGAGTCGGAGCGGATCTTGTTGAGGAGGGTCCGGCGCTCCGCGCGGATCTGGCTCAGGGCGCGCCGCTCCCGGTCGGTCTCGGCCTTCAGGCGGTCCAGCTCGCGCTTCCGCGCCTCGAGGCGCGCCTTGTTGTCGGCGACCTGGCCTCGCCGCGCCTGCGTGAGGAGCATGTGGCCGCGGTCCTCCTGGGCGATGCGCGCGAGATAGTACGTGCGCGTGACGAGGTCCCCGAAGGAGCGCGCCGAGAGGACGTATTCGAGATCCGCGCTCCGCCCGCGCTTGTAGATCTCGCGGAGCCGCCAGGAGAGTCTCCGCCGTTCGGACTCGAGCTGCACCGCCGTCCGCGCCAGCTCCGAGGTTGCGTCCCCGAGGCTCGAGGCGACCTGCTTGCGACGGCGCTCGAGCGCGTTCAGGTAGCGCACCGTCAGCTGGAGATTCTTCTCGCTCTCGCGAAGCTGGCCGAGGAGGCTCTTCTCCCGTCCCTTCAAGTGCCGCCCGATCTCCCGTCGCTCGTCGAGCTGCTTCTTGAGCGACTCGAGCTCACGCCGCTGCGCCTCGATCTCGGGATCGGGCCGGGCCGCGCCCGTGTCGGGCGGCGCCTGCGCCTGCGCTGCCGCGGGCTGGGAGCGGGCGAGAGACGCGGGGAGGGTGAGCGACGCGATCGCGAGGCAGACGGCGAGTGGAGAGGCGAAGATCCTCAGAGCAGCCATTTTCTCGGAAGGGTGGCGACCGCGATCCAGCTCCCCACGAGGCCGAGGAGCCCGCTCACGCCGACGAAGGCGACGAGGTCCGCCGGGGCGAGAGGCTGGAGGCGGAACAGCTCCTCGGCGAGCGAGTCGTTCAAGAGGCGCGCGGCCCCGATCGTGATTGCGGAGGAGAGCGCGGCCAGGACGAAGCCCTCCACCAGGTAGGGCGCCGCGGTGAAGAGGAACCCGCCGCCGAGCGATCGAAGGAGATGGATCGAGTCGAGCCGGGCCTGGACCGTGAGCCTCGTCGTGGCGCCCACGATGAAGATGACTCCGAGGAGTACGATGAGTCCGAGCGCCGCCCCGATCGCCTCGATCGTGTTCACGACCTGCTCCGCGCGAAGCACCCACTCGCCGGCGAACCGCACGTCCTCGACGTGCGGCACGGTCTCGGCCTCCCGCGCGATGGTGCGCACGCCGTCCGCGGTGCGATGCCCCGCGCCCGGCCGGAGCACGAACGACGCGGGAAGCGGATTCGATCCGACCGCCTGGACGAGGGCCTCGTCCCCCACGTCCTTCCGGAAGCTCTCCCACGCCTCGTCCTTGCTCACGTATCGGACGCTGTCCACGCCGGCGATCGCGCGAAGCGAGGATTCCACCGTCGCGAGATCCGTCCGCGAGAGCCCTTCGTTCAGGAAGACCGAGACCTCCTCGCGCGACTCGAGGTGCGACGTGTACTGCTGCACGCTCTGGAGGATCATCAGGAACAGGAGGAAGATGAGGAGGATCGACGCCATCGAGAGCACGCTCGTGATGAAGAGCGCGCGGTGCTCCACGACGCCCCGCCAGAACTCGCGCACGATGTATCCGATCGGTCCCACGATCTAGACGTCTCCCTCTCTCTTGTCCGAGCGCACGAGCCCCCGCTCCAGCCGGATCGTCCGGCCGGGGTAGCGGCGCACCCAGTCCTCCGCGTGCGTGGCCACCGCGACCAGCGTGCCGCGGTGGGAGATCTCGCGCAGGAGCGCGAAGATCTGCCCCGCCGCGACGGGGTCCAGGTTGCCCGTCGGCTCGTCGGCGATCAGGATCTTCGGCAGCCGCGCCATCGCGCGGGCCAGCGCGACGCGCTGCTTCTCGCCGGCGGAGAGGTCGTCGGGAAAGAGCGACTCCTTTCCGCGGATCCCCATCTGCTCGAGGAGCGGGACGATGCGCTCGCGGATGATCCCGCGCTCCCACACGCCGGTGATCTGGCAGGCGATGGCGATGTTCTCGTACACGGTCCGGTCGGGGAGGAGCCGGAACTCCTGCCCCAGGACGCCCACCATCCGGCGCACCCGTCGAACGGAAATCCGCTTCCTTCGCGGGGACGGCGGCGGAGGCGGTGCCGGCGCAGCCGAGGCCGCCGTCTCGCCGGCCCCTTCGGCGCCACCTTCCGCGCTCGGGGCGGCCGCGGACACGAGTCCCGGAACGCGCGCCTCGTTCGCTCCCACGATCGCGTACGGATCGACCTCGATACGGCCGCTCGAGGGGCGCTCCGCCAGCGCGAGGATCCGGAGCAGCGTGGACTTCCCCGCTCCGCTCGGTCCCAGCACGAACGCCCACTCGCCGGGCTCGAACGCCAGCATGACGTCGCTCAGCGCGACCCGGTCTCCGTAGCTCTTGCTCACGTGATCGAGCCGGATCAGGGCCATGTCCACTCCAGGGGGCGCTTCGCACGGAGCGCGAGGTCGGCGCCCACGCGAATCGCCGTCTCCAGTCCCGCGGAGTCGGGCGCGCGCGCGCCGCCCTTCCAGGCGCGGTCGAACGCGGTGCCGTGGTCCACCGAGCTGCGCACGAACGGGAGCCCCAGCGTCACGTTCGCGGCGCCCCCGATGCCTCCGCTCTTCGCGGGGATGAGGCCCTGGTCGTGATACATCGCGACCACCGCCCCGAGGTCGCTCCTTCCCTCGTGCTGCGCGAAGAAGGTGTCGGCCGGGTAGGGCCCCTCGGCGCGGATGCCGCGCTCGCGAGCCCGCTCGATCGCCGGCGCGATCACGCGCGCCTCCTCGTCCCCGAAGAGGCCCCCTTCACCCGCGTGGGGATTCAGCCCGAGCACCGCGACCGCGCGCTTCGTCCCCCACCGGAAGTTCCGCAGCGCCGCCGCCGCGACCTCCATCGTGCGCACGAGCCCCTCCACCGAGAGCGCGTCCGGCACGCGCCGGAGCGCGACGTGCACGGTGGCGAGCAGGATCCGGAAGGATCTCCCGACGAAGAGCATCCTCGTCTCGGGAGCGCGGGCCAGGGCGCCGAGGAATTCCGTGTGGCCCGGATAGGGGTACCCCGCCAGCTGCAGCGCGGTCTTCGATATGGGCGCCGTCACGATCCCGTCCACCCTCCCCTCCAATGCGAGCGCGGCCGCCGTCTCGATGGCTCGCGCGGCCATCATACCGGAACGCGCGGTGGGAGTCCCTGGCTGGACGGCTCGCCACCCTTCTTCGCTCGAGGGCAGGAACGCAAGCCCGGGCACGTCCTCGCGGAAGTCGTGAGCGCGGGGATCGATCGGGCGAAGGCGGGTCCGGGACCGGAGACGGGAGAGAGCCCGCTCCATCACCTCGGGTTCTCCGGCGATCACGAGCCGGGCGGCGCGGCGGGAGGCGGCGTGCGTGGCGGCGCGGACGACGATCTCGGGGCCGATCCCGGCGGGATCCCCCATGGTGACGATCAGCGTGGGGCGGCGCGCGGCCATGAGGCGGCGCCTCCGATCAGCTCCGGATCTCGACGTTGACCGTCTTCTTGACCCGCTCGTACCAGCGCCGGTAGTTCTCCTCGAGCTTCTTACTCGTGACGACCTCTTTCAGATCGTCCTTGATGTCCTCGTACTTGTAGTCCGACGCGGGAACGCGTCCGAGCACCTTGAAGATGTGATAGCCCGCTTCCCGCTTGAACGGGACGCTCACCTCTCCCACGCGGAGCCCGCTCAGCGTCTCGCGCAGGTTCTCCGGCAGCGCCGGCACGGGCACCTGTCCGAGCACCCCCGCCGAGTCCCGCGTCGCCGTGTCGGCGGAGTACTTCTTCGCGACCTCGCCGAAGTCGGCGCCGCCCATGATCGAGTCCCGGAGCGCGAACGCGCGCAGGCGCGCGCGCTCCTCGTCGGCCGCGGTGGGCTTCGCCTGGACCATGATGTGACGCGCGTGGATCCGCTCCTCGGTGGAGTCGGTCTTCGCGTGATGCTGCAACACCTGGATGATGTGGTACCCGAAGCGCGTCCGCACGGGCTGGCTGATCTCCATCGGCTTCAGCCCGAACGCCACCTTCTCGAACTCGGCCACCATGTCGCCCCGCCCGAAGGTGCCGAGATCCCCGCCCACGCGGGCGCTCGGATCGTCGGAGTGCTGCTGGGCCACCCGCTCGAAGGGCTGCCCCTTGACGACGAGCGCGCGCAGGCTGTCCGCGCGTGTCTGGGCGCGCTTGACCTGGGCCGGGTCGGGCTCGAACGCGACGAGGACGTGCGCCATGCGCAGCTCCTCCGGACGCTTCCCGATCGAGTCGCGGTGCGCGTCGTAGTAGGCGCGCACCTCGGCGTCGGTCACGCTGGTCTTCGACTGGACCTCGCGGCCCACGAGACGCGAGATCAGGAGCTGCTCCCGGACGCCCGACTCGTAGCGCTTCCGAAGCTCGGCCTCGGTGGTCCGCTCCTTGGCGAGCGCCGCCTTGTATTCGTCCTCGGAGCCGATCCGCTGCTTCACCGCCTCGATCTCACGGTCGACCGCCTGCTTCACGTCGGCGTCCGTGACGGTGATGCCCTGCTTCTGCGCTTCCGCCAGGAGCACCTGCTTCTCGACGAGCTGGTTCAGGACCTCCTTGCGGAGGCGTCCCAGGGACACCGTGTCGGCGGGATCGAGGCGCATGCGCACCGCCGCTTCGCGGGTCTGCTCGTCCACGTCGGAGGTCAGGATCACTTCCTTGTTCACGATGGCGGCGATCCGCTCGGCGGACCGTGCCGGTCCGACGATCCCGAGCAGGACCGCGCACGCGAAAAGGAGCCGGATGAATCCCTTCATGGGTTCTTGCCTCCCGCGGAAGAGAGAACGGACGCCAGGTCCACCGACTCCAGCATTCCGGGTTGAACGCGCACGGGGATCTTCGTCCGGAGGGACGCGAGCTGCGTCTCGATCCAGCGGCTCTCGGCGTCCTCGAGCCAGCTCCGGCGAACCAGGGACGAGGCCTCCTCGAACGACATGGGGCGGGCCTCCTCGATCGAGAGGACCTGAGCCACCGCGAATCCGCCCGAGACCGGTGTCAGGGGAAGGAGCGTGCCCGGCGTGGCGCGGACGGCGGCGTTGCCGAGCGGGTCGCCTTCCGAGGCCGTGAGCGGCAGCGAGGCATAGACTCCGAGCGGCAGACGGTAGAGCGCCTCGGCGCGGGTTCCGCGCCGGCCCGTCGCGACGAGGAGCGACTCGGGGAGACTGCCCAGCGCGCGAGCGCGCGCGTGGAGCGCCTCGGCGGTGTCCCGGTTGGCCACGACCACGACGCGCGTCACCGCGGTCTTCGGCCGAGTGTAGTGGTCACGCGTCTTCTCGTGATAGGCGCGAAGATCGGCCTCGCCCGGAAGTGCCGGACGATTCCGCTCCACCATGGCCTCGGTGAGGATCCGGTCCTTCGAGAGGCGCACCTCCCGAACCGTGCCCGGATCCTTGTCGAGGCCGCGCTCGCGAATGTCCCGCAGCGTGAGCTCGGGCAGGACCGCGCGCGCGCAGAGCTGGTAGAGCATGGCCGTGTCCCGGATCCGCATGCGTCCGGTCCTCCCGACGACGGGGGGGGTGCCGCGAATCATGTCCTCCATCGTGACCTGGGCCCCGTCGCACGTGGCGAGGATGCCGAGCGCGGGACGGACGCCTCGCTCGGGCCGGGTTCCATCCGGTCCGAGCGAGGCGAGAATGGAGTCCGGCGTCTCGCTTCCCGCGACGAACATCACCTGGTCCACCTGCGTCGAATCGATCCGGAAGTGGTACTTCCGGAGCAGGCCGTCCTCGTAGTCTCGCGAGATCCCGCGCCGGCGCTCCTGCGTCACGAGCGTGAAGAGGGAGTCCTCGCTCGGCTCGTGGAAGGCGCCGATCTTGTAGATCTCGTGGCCGTAGGGCCCCGAGTAGATCCCGACCACGTCGCCCGGCTTCGCGTTCTTCACGTGCTCGCGCGACGCGGGGTCGAGATCCTTCGCGAGCACCCATCCGAAGTACCCCTTCGCGGCCCGCGACGGCGGATGTCCGCTGTAGAGATAGACGAGCGAGTCGAACGCGGCGCCCTTCCGCGCCGCCTGGTAGATGCGCTCCGCCATCGCGCGCTGTGAGCCCGAAGCATCGTCCCGAACGAGGAGGTAGTGGAGATCCACGCCGCGATGGAGCTTGGCTGCGCGGATCTCGGCGAGCTGCTCCTTCGTGGGCGTGATCCCCGGAATCAGCACCTTCTCGTAGAGCTTGCGTAACAAGATTGCGTACTCGCGGTCGGCGACGCGCTTCGCGAGCGCGGGATCCTTGTCGAGGCCCAGTCGCTCGGCCTCGATCGCGAGGAGCTCGCGATCCACGGAGCGGTCGAGGAGCATCCGCCGCCAGGCTGCCTCGTCCTTGATCCGGAGCGGATCGCTCGAGAGGGCCTGGGCCGCCCGCTGAATGTCCAGGGTGTCGACCTTCCGCGCGCTCCCGACGGTCGCGACCGTCCGTGGGGCGGGAGGCTTCTTCGCCGTCGTCGAGGGCTTGGGCTTCTTCGCCGTGGAGGAGGCCTTCGGCTTCGCCGCTTGCGCTCCGGCCGTCGAGGCGAACGGCGCCGGAGACCCGACGAGGAGCAGAGCGGCAGCCACACCCCACCCGAGGGCGCGAAGCGTCACTGCCACGCGAGTCGGGGGAGCCGGGGGTGCCGATTGGAGCTGGGGCGGTCTACGGAGATCGATCATTCCCAGGGATTGGATGCATGGGGCGCCGCACGCGCCGTGCCTTCTTCCGAAGTACCCCAACGTCGCCCGCCGGTTCAACTTCCGGCCGCCGGAAGAGGCTGGCCGGCCACCGTACCAGAGGCCTCCAGGTGCTGCAACAGGTTTGTCGCCAACGACAACGGGTCGCCGGGCGAGGCGACCCGGATGCGCCGGGAGCCGGCCCCCGAGAACTCCACCCGGGCCGGAATCGACCCCACGAGCCGCACCACCTGCTCCCGGGCGAGGTCCTTGGCGACGTCCACCTCGATCCGGTCGCGGCCCACGCGGAGCCGCTCCACGCCGCGGTCCCGGCCCAGGAGCCGGAGCCGCTTCAGCTCGAGGAGGTGACGGACCTCCGGAGGCGGCGCGCCGAACCGGTCCTGGAGCTCGCGCGCCAGCGCATCCAGGCCCTCGACGTTCGCGAGCGCGGCCATGCGGCGGTACACGTCGAGCTTCTCGTCCCGGTCCGAGACGTACTCGTCGGGCACGAACGCGGGGAGATCGCTCGCGAGCTCGGGCTCGGGCCGCAGATGCACGGCCGTCCCCTGGAGCTCCTGCACCACCTCGTCCACCATGCGGCAGTAGAGATCGAAGCCGACGCTCGCCATGAAGCCGTGCTGCTCGGGACCGAGGAGGTTTCCCGCGCCGCGGATCTCGAGGTCGCGCATCGCGATCAGGAGCCCGGACCCCAGCTCCTCGTGCTCGGCGATCGCGCGAAGCCTCTTCTCCGCCTCCTCGGAGAGCACCGTGCCCCCGGGGACGAGGAGATAGCAGAACGCCTGGTGGTGCGAGCGGCCGATGCGCCCGCGGAGCTGGTAGATCTGCGCGAGCCCGAGCGTGTCCGCGCGGTTCACGAGCATCGTGTTCACGGTCGGGATGTCGAGGCCCGACTCGATGATGAGGGTCGACACGAGCGTGTCGGTGCGGCGCTCCAGGAAATCGAGCATCACCTTCTCGAGCTGGGTGTCGCGCATCTGGCCGTGCGCGACGCCGTAGCGGATCTGCGGCACGATCGACTGGAGATAGTGGGCCTGGCGGTCGATCGACTCGACGCGGTTGTGGACGAAGAAGGACTGCCCGCCCCGGTCCACCTCGCGCAGGAGCGCGTCCCGGATCACGTCCTGGCTCACCTCCACGATCTCGGTCTTGATCGGATAGCGCCCGCGCGGAGGCGTCGTCATGATCGACATGTCGCGCGCGCCGAGGAGGCTCATGTGGAGGGTGCGCGGGATCGGCGTCGCGGTGAGCGTGAGCACGTCGACCGTCTCGACGAACGACCGGATGCGCTCCTTCTGGCGCACGCCGAAGCGCTGCTCCTCGTCGATGACCACGAGTCCGAGATTCGGGAAGGTCACGTCCTTCGACAGGATCCGGTGCGTCCCGATGATGATGTCCAGCTCGCCCTTGCCGAGCTTCTCGACGATCGCCTTCTGCTCCTTGGCGTTCCGGAAGCGGCTCAGCATGTCGATCCGCACCGGGAAGTCCGCGAGGCGCTCGCCGAACGTGGTGAGATGCTGCTGCGCGAGCACGGTGGTCGGCACGAGGACCGCGACCTGCTTGCCGTCCTGCACCGCCTTGAACGCGGCGCGGATCGCGACCTCGGTCTTCCCGTAGCCCACGTCGCCGCAGATGAGGCGGTCCATGGGCCGCGGCGCCTCCATGTCGCGCTTCACGTCCTCGACCGCCTTGAGCTGGTCGGGCGTCTCCTCGTAGACGAACGAGGACTCGAGCTCGCGCTGCCACGGCGTGTCGGGCGAGAACGCATGGCCCGGGCGCGCCTTGCGCGCCGCGTAGAGGCGCAGGAGCTCCTCCGCCATGTCCTCGATCGCCCTCCGGGCCTTCGCCTTCGTGCGCTGCCATGCGGTGCCGCCCAGACGCGACACGCTCGCCGGGCGGCCCTCCTCGGTGGAATAGCGCTGCACCATCCCGAGCTGGTGGATCGGAACCCAGAGCCGGTCCGTGCCCGCGTAGTCGATCTGGACGCACTCCGTCTCCTGGCCGTCCAGCTCGAGGCGCTTGAGTCCGCGGTAGACGCCGATCCCGTGATCCAGGTGCACGACGTAGTCGCCCGGCTTCAGCGTGAGGAGATCGCGCATCGCCGCGGCGGACGCGCGTGGCCTGCGCGCGCCGCGCCTGCGATAGCGCGCGAAGATCTCGTGATCGGTGAAGACGGCGAGCTTCGCGCCGGGAAGGACGAACCCCGCCACGAGCGAGCCGACCTCGATCGACGCGACGTCGTCGTCCAGGATCTCCTCGAGCCGCTCCGCCTGGCCTCGGTTGTCGCAGACCAGGATCCGCTCGTAGCCGAGCTCTTGAAGCCGCTTCAGCTCGCCCCGGAGGAGATCCAGCTTCCGCCCGAACGAGGGCTGGGGACGCGCGTCGACCGCGATCACGTCCGGGCCGGTCTTCACCCCGGTGGCCGCGAGCGCCGACTCGATCCTCGGGCGCGCGGCGATCCGCTCGAGCGCCCGGTCCGGGGGATCGAAGAGCGCGTCGCGCGCGGGAAGGTGCGGCGCCTTGGCGCGCGCGTCCCGCTCGAGCCGCTCGGCCTCGCGCTCGACGGTCTCCAGCTCGCGCTCCACCGCGCCCGGCTCGTCGATCCAGAGGACGGTCCCGGGACGCAGGTGCTCGAGCGGCGTCGCGAGCTCGATGCCGAGGAGCGGCGCGAGCCAGTCCACGCCGTCGAAGTAGATCCCCTCCGCCACGAGATCGCGGATGCGGCGCCCGTCCAGCTCGGAGGGGAATCGGCCGCGATCGAACGGGCGGAGCCGCTCGTCGAGGTCGTCCGGGTAGAGGACCTCTCGCGCGGGGACGATGCGCGCGACGCTCGCGGCGCCGGTCGAGCGCTGCGAGGTGATGTCGAAGTGTCGGATCGAGGAGACCTCGTCCGCGTCGAACTCGAGCCGCACCGGATGCGGCATGCCGGGGCCGTACACGTCCACGATCCCGCCGCGCCGGCTCACCTCGCCGGACTCGCCGATCTCCGCGACCGCGCGATAGCCCGCCGTGACGAGGCGGCGGAGGAGGATCTCCGGCTCGCCCTTCCATCCGGGGCCGATCATGAGCGAGCGCGAGCGGATCGCGTCCGGCGCCGGAACGAGCCGGTGGAGCGAGGCCGCGGGGATCACGGCGACCGGAGGATCGTCGTCCGCGAGCCGCGACCACGCGTGCAGGCGGTCGTCGCGCACCGGCGCCGTCGCGAGCTGCGCGCTCCAGGGCACGGTGTCGAGCGGCGGGACGTAGACCACGCGGTCCTCGCCGAGGAGGAAGGCGAGGTCATCTCGCCACGCTTCGGCGCGGTCGATGTCGGGGGTCACGATCGCGAGCGGACGTCCGCCGCGGCGCGCCAGGATCGAGAGGAGGAGCTGGGCCGAGCTACCGGAGGCGCCGCGCACCCGGGCGAGCGGCGCTCCGCCCGAAGGCGCGCCGGGGGAGCCGGGGGCGCCCGCGGCGCGGATGCGCTGCAGCAGGGTTTCGACCGCGGGATGCGCGCCTCCGACCTCGACGAGCCGGGACGCGAGCGGGGTGGTGCCGGTGGTGCCGGTGGTTCCGGCGGCGCTCACGCTCATGCCTTGAGCGTGCGGGCGCTCCCGAGCAGGAGCTCCCCGACCAGCGCCAGCGCCGCGATCAGGAGGAGCGGCATCCAGAGCTCGCGCCCGCGGCGGGTCCCCTCGAGGTGCGTCGCGAGGGCGCGCGGGCTCCCGAGGAACGACGCGCGGCCGCCCGACGCGGCGCGCACCGAGTCGGGCGGGAGCGGAGCGAGATCGCTTTCGACCGGATCCAGATTCACCGCGACCGTCGCGAGCGGGCGCCCCCCGGACTCGAACTCGTAGAAGCCCGGCTCGAGCGCCGGCGCGTCCGCGACGGCGAGATAGCCCACGCCTTCCGCGCGAACGGACGCCTGGGAGAGATACGCGTCCGGCCCGCGGACGGTGAGCGCGGAGGCGGGCGGCTGGTCCAGCCTCGCGCGCGGGGGCTCGCCCACCCGCGGCGGCCCGAGCGTGGAGGCGCGCGCGGCCCGCGCCGCGTGCGACACGAGGCCGCGCAGGAGCGGCACGAAGGATCCCGAGTACGG
>DASTBC010000187.1 GCA_035712245.1 Candidatus Eisenbacteria bacterium | reverse complement strand
ATCGCGGATGGACGCGGATTCCTCGCGGCGCTCGCCCTCGGCGCCGAGGGAGTCTCCGTCGGCACGCGCTTCGCGGCCACGCCGGAGTCCTCGTCCCACGCAAGCTACAAGGAGGCGATCGTCCGCGCCGGAGACAACGGCACCGCTCTCTTCGCGAGGCGCATCGCGCCGGTCCGGGCGATCCTCAATCCCTTCGTGCAGCGGGTGCGCGAGGCCGAGGCGCGCTGCGCGCCCCAGGAGGAGCTCGTCCTGGTGTACGGGCGGTCCGCGTCCCGGAAGGGCATTCTCGAGGGCGATCTGGAGAACGGCGAGCTCGAGGCCGGGCAATCGAGCGGCCTCGTTCGCGAGGTCATCCCCGCCGCGGAGGTCGTGAGGCGGATGGTCTCGGACTACGAGACCGCGCGGGCGAACCTCCCCGCCTGAGGGATTCCGGGCGGCACGCGTGTCCTCTCAGGGCCGGGCGTCCCCGGGCTGAATCGCCCCCGCGACGATCAGCGCGAACTCCACGGGCTCGATCGGCTTCGCCACGTGCACCTGGTAGCCCGCGAGCAGCGCGCGGATCCGATCCTCGCTCCGCGCGTACGCGGTCAGGGCGACCGCCGGGATCCGGAGACCGTGCTCGCGCTCCCAGGCGCGCACACAGCGGATGAACTCGTATCCGTCCACCCCGGGCATTCCAATGTCCGAGACGATCACTCCCGGAGTCCACGCCTTCACCGCCTCGAGCGCCTCCTCCGAGGACGACGCGTCCCGGACCTCGGCGCCGCACTGCTCCAGGACCTCGCGCAGGAGGTCCCGGGTGTCGGCCTCGTCGTCCACCACCAGCACCCGGAAGCCGGTCAGATCCGGCATGCGGATCATGGCGCGATCCTCCGGAGAATCCGCCGCGCTCACCGCGGCGTGCGATCGCACCGGACGGAGCGGGAGCCGGACCATGAAGGTCGCGCCCTGGCCGGGGCCGGGGCTCTCGGCGCCGACCGTTCCTCCGTGGAGCTCGACCAGGTGCCGGACGATCGCGAGGCCGAGACCGAGACCGCCGGTCCGCCGCGCGATGCTCGCGTCGGACTGACGGAAGCGGTCGAACACGTGGGGCAGGAACTCCGGTCCGATTCCCTCTCCCGTGTCGCTCACCGCGATCTCCACGCTCGAGTCGACCCGCTCCAGACGCACCTCCACGCGCCCGCCCTTGGGCGTGAACTTGATCCCGTTCGAGACCAGGTTCCAGACGACCTGCTGGAGCCGGGCGGGATCTCCGGACACCGGGCCCGCGTGCGAGTCCAGGACGGAGTGCAGTCGGATCCCCTTCGCGTCGGCCATCGGCCGGAGCGAGTCCAGGGCGGATTCGATGGCGGTGGCCGGCATGAGCGGATGCACGTCGAGCCGCAGCTTGCCCGTGATGATCCGCGAGACGTCCAGGAGATCGTCGATGACGCGGGCTTGCGCCCGCGCGTTCCGCTCGATGACCTCCACCGCGTGCCGCTCGCGCGGATCGGTCCGCTCGGTCCGCTCGGCCCGCCGGAGGACGTGGGCCCAGCCGAGGATGGCGTTGAGCGGGGTCCGGAGCTCGTGCGAGACCGTCGCCAGGAACTCGTCCTTGAGTCGTCCGGCCTCCTCCGCGCGCGCGCGGGCCGCCTGCTCGCGGGCGAGGAGATGGTCGCGCTCGGTGACGTCACGCGAGATCTTGGACGCGCCGATGACGTTCCCCGACGCGTCGCGGATGGGGGAAACGGTGAGGGAGACGCGGATGCTCCGGCGGTCCTTCCGCACGCGGACCGTCTCGAAGTGCTCGATGCGCTTCCCCTCGGCGAGCTGGCTCAGGATTCGCTCCTCCTCTTCCAGCCGGTCCGGAGGGAGGATGATCGCGAGGTGCTGTCCGACGGCCTCGGCGGCCGTGTATCCGAAGATGCGCTCGGCGGCCGAGTTCCAGCTCGTGATGACACCCTGCAGGTCCACCCCGATGATCGCGTCGTTGGAGGACGCGACGATGGCCGCGAAGTGGGCGTGCTCCTCCTCCGCGCGATGACGCTCGGTCACGTCGCGGAAGCTCCACACGCGACCCGCCCGCGCTCCTTCCACGATGAGGAGCTTCGACACGCGCTCGAACGTCCTTCCGTCCCGCAGCCTCAGCTCGTCGAAGGTCTCCACGTCGTCCGAGCCCTGGATGTCCGCGAGGCGCGTCTCGTAGTCGGCCTGGTTCTCCACCTGGCTGCAGATCCAGCTCAGGAGCGCGGCGGCATCGCGCGAGTCGAGGACGTCCGCGGGGACGCGCCACATGGAGGCGAAGTGCCGGTTGACGTCCCGCACCCTTCCGGAGTCGTCGGTGACCAGGATTCCGTCCGTCGTCGCGTCCAGGGTCGCGCGGATCATGGAGAGCGAGTGCGCGAGCTCCGCGGTGTTGTGCTCGAGGTCCTCCTTGGCCTGGAGCAGCTCCTCTTCGGCACGCCGGCGCGCCGCGAGGATGCTCTTCACGTTCTCGAGCGCCGCGCCGCGCATGCGGTCCATCTCGTCCGGGGTTCGCTTCATGAATCGACCCCCAGGGCCGCGGAGGCGAGAGCGGTCCCGCGAACGCGGGCCTCGATCTTGGCGAACGCGGTCTCGCGGGACGTCGAGGTGTCGTCGCTGAACGGAGCGAAGCCGCAGTCGTCCGTGGTGCCCAGCTCGTCGACGGGAACGTACTCCGCGGCTTCGAGCGTCCGGTCCCGGACCTCCTCCGCGGTCTCGATCCGGGGATCGATGGGAGAGACGACGCCCACGAACACCATCTGCCCGAGCTTCTTGTGCGCGCGGATCAGGCGCAGGACGCGCGCACGGTCCCGTTCCCCGGCAAGCGCCAGGTAGAAGCGGCCCGCCTTGATCTCGAAGAGGCTCGGAATGAGCTCCGCATAGTCGACATCGGCGCTGTGCGTGGAGTCGCGATCCCCTCCGGGGCACGTGTGAACCCCGATCCGGGTCCTCTCCTCCGGCGTGAACCGGGACAGGACCAGGTTGTTCAGGTCGACGAAGCCCTCGAGGAGCGCCCCGGTCGGATCGATCTTCATCGCGAGCCGTCCCTCGGTGAAGTCGATCTGCACGGCGTGGGCCCCCTTCTCGAGGCAGCGGCGGATCTCGCCTTCGTGCTCGGACAGGAGGTCGCGGAGGAACTCCTCCCTCGAGTACCCCGGAATTCCCTCCTCCGGATACATGAGACTGAGCGCGGAGGCGGAGATCACCGCCTGTTTCACCGGCACGCGGGCGTACCTCTGCGCCGTCTCGAGGTACTCGTCCGCGTACTGCCGGTAGCGCAAGGGGCCTCGCGTGAGCCGCGGCATCCGCCGGACGTGCCCGGCATGGAACGGGATCGAGAAGCCGTCGGGCTCGGTGTTCGGAAGGGCGTGGACACTGTACGTCCAGAAGTTCTGGAACTTCCGCTGCTCCCCATCCGTGATCACCGGAGACCCGGTACGCTCGAACCGCGCGATCGTGTCCCGCACCGCGTCCTCGTAGAGCGCGCGCACGCTGGGATGCTCCTCCCCCCATCGCTCGAGTGCCTCGATCAGGGGGGCGGGACGCGGGATACTGCCGATCGGCTCGGTGGGGATGGGCATCGGACAACTCGCGGGTCTATCGTAAACGGGCACACCTGAGGGGCCCGGCTCTCACTAACGATGACACGCGCTGTCGGAGAGATACAAGGGGGTTACGAAAGAAGGACAACATGGTTCGCGGCTCCTGCGATCTGGCAGGAGGGGCCGCGCAGGCCAAGTGTCATCGTGATCGTGAGAAGGGAGCGGATTCAGGTCCACCATCGGTCCTGCAGCAGCCGGGTCGCAGGGGTCCGTGGTGCCGCGTGAGAGGCGGCCATCCCCCGCCCTGCCCGCAGGAGCCGCGCAGCGCTGAGCTGCCTTTCGTTCAGGGCTGTGGCTTGAAGATGCCAATCCCCTTCGCGCTATACCAAGGATGGAGCTCGACCCGCAGCGCGCCGGCCTTGATCGCCGGATCCGTGTCGCACAGCTCCTGCGCTTCCTCGACGGACTCGAGGTCGAAGAGGAAGATCCCCCGGAGGTCGGTCTTGTCGAGCATGGGCCCGGCCAGGATGATCTTCCCCTCCTCGTGGAGCCGCGCGATGTTGGCGAGGTGGCCCCGGAAGAGCTCCTTCGACTTCTCGGCATCGGGCTCGGGGGTGGGACCCCGGAAGAGGAGCGCCAGCACGTAGGTTCGCATCTCGAACTCGGGAGGCGGATCTCCCGTCGCGGACGGCCTTCCCGTCGGGGCCCCCTTCGCTTCTTCTCCCGCACCGGCTCCCGTCGCGCTCAGCGCCAGGAACATCGTCAGCATGACGCAGACCCTCCTCATGGTGTCGTGCCTCCCCGCATCGCGAGCACCTCGAGCATGGCGTCGTGGATCGCCCCGTTCGTCGCCACGAGCTGCCGCCCGTCCAGGTCGGGCGTCCGGCCCGAGTAGTCCGAAACGCGGCCTCCGCCTTCCTCGACCACCACGATCGCGGCGGCCATGTCCCAGGCGTGGAGCCCGCCTTCCCAGAAGCCGTCCGTGCGCCCCACGCCGACCTTCGCGATCGCGAGCGCGGCGGAGCCCGCGCGCCGCACCGCCTGGGCTCGAACGAGGAAGCGCCCGAACGGGCCCAGGTTGTTCCGCTCCGGATCGGCCGCGGTGACGTCATACGAGAATCCCGTGGCGAGGAAGGACCGCTCCAGGTCGGCCTCGCCGGTCACCTGGCGCCGGCGCCCGTTCAGGAGCGCTCCGCCCCCGCGCCGCGCGGAGTACATATCGTCGAGGAGCGGGTTGTACACCGCGCCCACGACCGGGCGCCCTTCGATCGAAAGCGCGATCGAGACCGAGAACACCGGGTACTCGTGCGCGTAGTTCGTGGTCCCGTCGAGCGGGTCCACGATCCAGATCCGATCGCGCTCCGCGTTCCCTCCGCCACCCTCCTCGGCGCGAATCCCGTCGCCGGGAAACGCGCCCCGCAAGCGGCGCAGGATCAGATCCTCGGCTCGGCGGTCCATCTCGGTGACCAGGTTGATCCGTCCCTTGAACCCGACGTCCTGCACGCGTCCGAAGTTCTCCTTCAGGAGCGCCCCGGCCTCGCGCGCGATCGCCTCCGCGGCTTCGAGCTCCCGCTCGAGGGTCGACGTACCCGTCGTCATGCGTTCCCCTCCCTCACGAGCGCTCCTCTCCGCGAGCCGACGAGAGGTCGGGAATGCCGGGTTCGCCCTCGCCGGCGCCGGCAGGCTCCGCGCCGGCGTCCCTCGCGAGCGATTCGCCGTCCGGCTTCGAGGAGTCCTCGATTTCGTCCGGACGCTGCCGCGCGTACTGCAGCTCGTAGAGCCGCGCGTAGATCCCCCCGCTCGCGAGGAGCTCCGCGTGCGTTCCCTGTTCCCGCAGCTCGCCCTTGTGCATCACGAGAATCCGGTCCGCGTCCAGGATCGTGCTCAAGCGGTGCGCGATCACGAGCGAGGTCCGTCCCTGGAGCAACCGCCGGAGCGCCTCCTGGATCACGCGCTCGGTCTCGATGTCCACGCTCGACGTGGCCTCGTCGAGGATGAGGATGCTCGGGTCGTAATGGAGCGCCCGCGCGAAGGCGAGGATCTGGCGCTCGCCCATCGAGAAGTACCCGCCCCGTTCTCCCACGTCCTCCTCGAGGCCGTTCGGAAGCCTGGCGCGGAGCCGGTCCCCCCCGACCTCGGCGAGCGCGCGGTCCACCGCGTCCGCGTCGCCGTTCCTCGCGCCGAACGCGATGTTGTCCCGTACCGATCCCGCGAACAGGAACACGTCCTGGAGCACGAGGCCGATCTGGCGCCGGAGCGCGCCCCCTTCGATCTCCCGGACGTCGACCCCGTCGACCCGGATGGTTCCCTTCTGGAACTCGTAGAAGCGGGTGAGGAGATTCGCGATCGTCGTCTTGCCGGCGCCGGTGGCCCCGACGATCGCCACCTTCTCGCCGGGACGGACCCGGAAGGAGACGTCGCGGAGCACCCATTCCTCGTCCTTGTACGCGAAGGAGACCCGGTCGAACTCGACGTCGCCGCGCAGCCGTCCCACCGGGCGCGGGGCGGCGGGCTCGGGGACGTCCGACCGCGTGTCGAGGAGCTCGAAGATCCGTTCGGAGGCGACCATCGCCGACTGGAACACGTTGTACTTCTCGCTCAGGTCGCGGACCGGCTGATAGAAGCGGTCCACGTACTGGATGAACGCGACCACGACGCCGAACGTGACGGCGCCTTCCAGGATTCCCATCCCGCCGTACCAGATGATGAGCCCGAGCCCCAGGGCCCCGATGAGCTCGACCGTCGGGAAGAACACGGCATAGTGGAACATGTTCTGAAGGTGCGCGATGTAGTGGTCCCGGTTCGCCTGGTCGAACTTCCTCGTCTCCTTCGCCTCGGCGTTGAAGTACTTGAGCACGTCGAGCCCCTGGAGGTGCTCCTGCAGGAAGCCGTTCAGGCGCGCGAGCCGGGTGCGCACGCGGCGGTAGGAGACCCGCACCTTGGCCCGGAAGACCGCCGTCGCCACCATGAGGAGCGGCACGGTGGTGAGGGTCACGAGCGCCAGCTTCCAGTCGAGCCAGATCATCGCGCCGATGATCCCGATCAGCATGAAGATGTCGCCGATCACCGCCACGACGCCCTGCGCGAAGAGCTCGTTCAGCACCGCCACGTCCTGCGTGACCCGGGTCAGGATCCGGCCCACCGGACGCGTGTCGAAGTACGAAGGCGAGAGCGTTCCCAGGTGCCGGAAGATCGAGAGCCGCAGATCCTGCATCGCGCGCTGGCCCACCATCGACATGATGTAGGTCTGGAGATACCGGATCCCGAACGCGACGGCGAGCACGCCCACGTACGCGGCGCCGAGGAGGAGGAGTCCGCGTTCGGCCTCCGGCGGCAGCGTGGACGCGCCGGCGCCTTCGGTCGGCTTCACGTACGTGTCGATCGCGACCTTGGTGAGATAGGGTCCCGCCACCTCGAGGAGCGAGAGCGCGGCGAGGAGGAGCACCGAGAGGACGACCTGCTTCCGGTAGGGCTTGAGGAACCGGAGGAGACGCCCCGCGAGGCGCCGGTCGTAGATCTTCCCCTGCGCGTCGATGTCGTCGGCCGCCGATCCCCAGGGTCCCGCCACTAGAGCGCCTCCAGCTCTTCCGCGACCTCTTCCTCGTGGTAGAGGTCGGCATAGAGCCCTCCCTCGCGGAGGAGCTCCTCGTGAGTTCCGCTCGCGACGATGCGGCCTCCTTCCAGCACGACGACCCGGTCGACGCGAAGGAGCGCCGAGCGGCGGTGCGTCGCGAGCAGGATCGTGGGCTTCTCGGAAAGCCCGAAGAGGGACGCCAGGATCTCTTCCTCGGTCGCGGGATCCACGCTCGCGAAGGCGTCGTCCAGGAGGAGCACGCGGCGCTCCAGGGCCAGCGCCCGGGCCAGCGCCACGCGCTGCTTCTGTCCTCCGGAGAGGGTGATCCCGCGCTCGCCGATCATCGTGTCGAGCCCTCGGGGGAACTGCCCGAGATCGGACACGAGTCCGGCCCGCCGTGCCGCCGCGTCCTCGTCGATCACGCCCTTGTAGCCTTCCTCGAATCCGAAACGGATGTTCGCGCGGATCGAGTCCGAGAAGAGGAACGTCTCCTGGGGAACGATCCCGAGCACGCGGCGCAGCTCGCCGCGCGGCCAGTCGGCCACCGGGCTCCCGTCGAGCAGCAGCACCCCTTCGGTGGGCTCGTAGAGCCGGGCGATCAGGTTCAGGAGGGTCGTCTTCCCGGCGCCCGTCCGTCCCACCAGCGCGACCGATTCACCCGGATGGACGTGGAGGTCCACGCCGCGAAGAACCCATCGGTCCGTCTCGGGATAGCGGAAGCCGACGGCGCGAAGCTCGAGATCTCCCTGGAGCCTCTTCGCTGTGAAGGGCCGCACCGAGGTGGCCCCGTCGCCGCGCGTCCCCACTCCCTCCCCGCCGCGATCCACGTCCGTCTCGGCCGGGAGATCCATGACGGCGCGGATCCGGGTCATCGACGCGGCGCCGCGCTGGAAGAGGTTCGACACCCATCCCAGCGCCACCATCGGCCACACGAGCATCGCGAGGTAGATCTGGAACGCGACCAGCTCGCCGAGCGAGATGCGGCCGTTCACGACCGCGAGACCGCCGAGCCAGAGCACGAGCGCGGCCGCGACGCCTCCGAGGAGCGACAGCATCGGCCACATGGCGGCCCAGAGGCGGATCATCTTCCGGTTCTCATCGGTGTACCGCTCGTGGATCTTCCGGAAGGCTTCGTACTCCCCTTCCTCCTCCACGTGCGCCTTCACCACGCGGATTCCGGTGAGGGTCTCCTGGGCCTTCGCGGTGAGCGTCGCGAACTCGGCCTGGATGGACTCGTAGAGGCGATGGAGCTTTCCCCCGATCCTCGCCACGGTGAACGACAGGATCGGGAGCGGCAGGAGCGCCACCAGCGTGAGCATGGGATCGATCCGGACCATGAGCGTCACCGCGAAGACGAACGTCACGAGCGTGTTCGCGAAGTACATGATGCCCGGGCCCAGGAAGTTCCGCACCGCGTCCAGGTCGTTCGTCGCGCGCGACATGAGATCCCCCACCTTCCAGCGGCGGTAGGTCGCGGCGGGGAGCCTCGCGACGTGCGCGAAGAGGTCGTTCCGGAGCTCGTACTCCATGGTGCGCGAGGCGCGGATCAACGTCATGCGCATGAGGAACATGAAGATCCCCTGCGCGAGAACGGCCGCGAGGATGAGCCCCGCGTCCCGCACGAGCGTGCCGCGCGTCACGCCCCCTTCGAGATGGTCGATGGCCTGCCGGACGAGCCACGGCGCCAGCACCCCGAACAGGTTCGTGAGCAGCACCGAGAGCGCGCCCAGAACGAGAGCCGTCTTGTGGCGGCGGAGGTAGGGGAAGAGATGGCGAAGAGCCTGGATGGTCGTCTCCCGGGAGCGGGTTCGGGTGCCGGCGCGCCTACGCGGCGCCGGTGTCCACGAGGATGAGAATGCGCCCGCACGCCTCGCAGGTCTGGATCGCCTCGCCGCGGCGCGCTTCCTGAAGGGCGTGTGGGGTGAGGCCCTTGAAGCACGCGCCGCAGGCGCCCTTCTTGATCTCGGCCACGGCCACGCCGTCGCGGGCGCCGAGGAGACGATCATACCGGCTCAGGAGCGGCGCCGGAACGCGCGGCTTCACCGCGTTCCGGTCCTGCTCCATCGAGTGCAGGGACTGGTCCAGGTCGGCCGACTCCTTCGCGAGCGTCTCCTCGCCCTCCTTGAGCTTCGCCTCCTCGGCCTGAACGGCGCGCTCGGCCGCGCGCTGCGCCGCGACCAGGGCTTCCTCGCGCTCGTACGACTCGAGGATCCTCGTCTCGTAGTCCGAGCGCTTGTTCTTCAAGAGCTCGATCTCGTGGAGGATGGCCTGGTATTCCTTGTTCGTCTTCACGTCGTGGAGCTGACGCTCCAGCTTGTTCGAGTCGGCGGTGATCCCCTCCACGTCCTTCTCCACCGAGCGGCGCTGGAGCCGGGCCTGCTCGAGATCCCTCTTCGCCTCCTCGAGCGCCGCCTTCGCCCGGTTCACCGCCTCGCGCAGCGCCTCCCGGCGCCGGGGAATGTCGTCCCGCCTGCGGCGCGACTCCAGAATGAGGGAGTCGTGGCGCTGGAGGGCGAGCAGCGCGTCCATCTCAGGAAGCAACGTTCACCTCCAATGAAAAAGGGGAGCGCGCGTCGCGCGCTCCCCATGGGGGAGTTCCGGGAGCCCGGCGTCGGCCGAGCTCCCCCGTCGGGGGAACCGCGCCGGTTCCGGGCACGTGGTGGGCGGTGCAGGGATTGAACCTGCGACCTCTGGCTTGTGATACCAGCGCTCTCCCAACTGAGCTAACCGCCCCCGAGGCGATTCGAATCGCGAAGGCGGGCGCCTCCGCGAAGACGTTCGAGTGCCGGTGCGTGGCAACTGGGCCCACTTGGACTTGAACCAAGGACCGTCCGGTTATGAGCCGGATGCTCTCACCAGCTGAGCTATGGGCCCACATGCCTCTCTTGGTTCGCGTCGCGGACCTGAGCCGCGCAGGGTAGCACCCTCCGTCTTCGAGGGTCAAGGCGAGCCGGTCCGCGCGGCGGCGAAACGGGGACACGATCCCGGTCACATCATCTCCACGTAGCCCTTGAGACGGCGGCTGCGCGTCGGATGACGGAGCTTGCGGAGCGCCTTCGCCTCGATCTGGCGTATTCGCTCGCGCGTGACGTTGAACGTGGCGCCCACTTCCTCGAGCGTGCGCGGACACCCGTCCTCCGTGAGCCCGAACCGGAGCCGGATCACCTTCGCCTCGCGCTTGCTCAGGGTCTCGAGCACCTCGTTCACCTCGTCCTTCAGCATGGAGAACGCGGCGGCCTGCGCCGGAGACACGACGCTCGTGTCCTCGATGAAGTCGCCGAGGTTCGAGTCGTCGTCCTCGCCGATCGGGCGGTCGAGCGAGATCGGCTCCTGCGCCGCCTTCAGCACGCTCTTGATCTTGTCCACCGGAAGCGCCAGCTTCTCGGCCACCTCTTCCGGCGTGGGCTCGCGGCCCAGCTCCTGGACGAGCCGGCGGGACGTGCGCACCACCTTGTTGATCGCCTCGATCATGTGGACCGGCACGCGGATCGTGCGCGCCTGGTCCGCGATCGCGCGCGTGATCGCCTGGCGGATCCACCAGGTCGCGTAGGTCGAGAACTTGTAGCCCTTCCGGTAGTCGAACTTGTCGACCGCTCGCATGAGCCCCGAGTTCCCCTCCTGGATCAGGTCCAGGAACTCGAGCCCGCGGTTCGTGTAGCGCTTCGCGATCGAGATGACGAGCCGGACGTTCGCCTCGATCATCTCGCGCTTCGCCTTGTCGCGCGCGATCTCGCCCGAGCGGATCTCGGTCGACACCTCGCGGATCTGGTCGCGGGTCATCTTCCCCTCGACCTCGATCTTCTTCACGAGGCGGCGGCAGTTCTTGTACTCCAGCTCGTACGCCTCGAGGTCGGCCGGCTTGAGCCCGGTCTCCTTCTCGATCGCCTTGGCCTCCTTGCGGCTCTTCTTGAGGCGGCGGATCAGCGCCTGGATCTCGTCCTGGCTCCGGCCCCACTTCCACTCCATCCGGGTGAGGTTGGCCTCGGTCTCCTCGACCCTGCGGGCGAGCCCCTTCATGCGCTCGGCGAGCCGGTCGATCAGCTTGTTGTTCATGTTGAACGCGTAGAGCTCCCTCAGGAGCTCCTCGTCCGCGTGGCGGAGCTTCTCCTGGTGCTGCTTGCGCTTCTCCTCGGAGAGGCGGCCCGTGGGCTTCTCCTGGATCTTCGCGAGACGCGCGTGCAGGACCCGCACGCGGTCCATCGACTTGAGCGCGCGCGCGCGCTCCCGCTTCGGGGAGAACTCCGGATTCCAGTTGCCGAAGTCGATCTGCGTGAGGTCCTCGACGCGGACCTTCCCCTGCTTGAGCTTCGTGCCGTAGCTGATCAGCTCCTTGAGGATCGGCGTGCAGCGGAAGAGGGCCGTGCAGATCTGCCGCTCGCCGGCCTTGATCCGCTTCGCGATCTCGACCTCGCCCTCGCGGTCGAGGAGCGGGACGCGCCCCATCTCGCGGAGGTACATGCGCACGGGGTCGTCGTAGCGCATCGGATGCGGGAGCACCTGCTTCTCCGCGGGACGCTTCTCGTCCTTGCGCTTGATCTTCAGCTTCTGCTGGGCTTCCTCGTGGGTGTCGAAGACGTCGACCTTCAGGTCGTTCAGCGCGATGTAGACCTCGTCCATGTCCTCCACCGAGGCGCTCTCGTCCAGGAACGTCTCGATCTGGTCATGGAGCAGGTACTGCTGCTTGCCCGCCAGTACCTTCAGGTCGTGAAAGCGGTCCGTCTTTTCACGCTTCATCCGTTGACGTCTCCTCTCCTTCTCGGGTTCCGACCCGTTGTCTCACGAAGCCGCCGGGTGGTTGCGGCCATGGGAATCGATGGGATTGCGGCGATGTAACTTGGATGCCAATTCGGTTCGTTCGGCCACCAGGCGATCCCGCAGCGGCTCGTTTCCCGCCCGCTCCGCGTCCCGGATCGCCCGGTCGATGTCCGCCTTGGCGGCCCGGAGCCTCCGCTCTTCCAGCCGGACGAGTAGCTCCCGGGCGCCCCGGCGCGAGAGCTCGTCCGTCCGCCCCTCCTCGGAACCGCTCTCCGCGAGGAGCCCCCGGGCGGTCGAGTCCATCGACTCGAGCGCCTTGAGCTCCTCGGGAAGGGGGGCCCGGCCCATCGTCAGCCAATCTTGAAGCATAGCCCGCAAGGTGCGGCTCCGAAAACAGTTCGCCCCGCCGCTCGAGATCACTTCGAGGATCGCGCCGTCCTCCAGGAGACACCGCGCCGCGAGCTCCCGCTCGACCGGGTCCAGCGAGTCGAAGCTCTCCGCGACGGCCGTCCCGGACACGGCTCCTCCACCCGGCGTCATCCCCCCTCCGGCCGGGCTCGGTCCGGACGCCGGGATCGCCTCGGCGGAGCGCCGGGTCCGGTCGGCCGGTCCGGTGGCGCCCGCCGGAGACCGTCCCGGGGTTCTCGCCGGCCGGGCCGCCGATCCTCCCTTCCGGGAGACGGCCTCGAGGAGAACGTCTTCCTCCAGACCGAACGCGCCCGCGCCGCGCCGGGTCATGAGCCGCCTCCGGATCGGATCCTCGACGACCCGGAGGAGCTCCACATAGCGCCGTACACGCGCCTCCGGCGACGGGTTCGCCCCGCCCGATTCGAGCCGCGCACCGGCCAGGAACGAGGCCGGATCCATGGCGCCCGCGAGGGCATCCGCGAACGCGCGCGCGCCGTGGCGGACGATGAACGAGTCCGGATCCTCGCCGCCCGGGAGGATCAGGATCGTGGCCTGGAGTCCCGCGCGAAGGAGCGGCTCCAGCGCGCGATCCGCCGCCCGGATCCCCGCGTCGTCGCCGTCGTAGATCAGCACGACCTCCGCCTCGAACCGGGCCAGGGACCGCGCCTGATCCAGGGTGAGCGCGGTGCCGCACGTGCAGACGCTGTGCGGCTGCCCCGAGGCGTGGAGGCGCATGACGTCGAGATATCCCTCGCACACGAGCACCTGCTTCCTCTCCCGGATCGCGGGCCTCGCGAGCGGGAGCCCGAAGAGGAGTCCTCCCTTTCGATAGATCGGGGACTCCGGGGAGTTGAGGTACTTGGGTGCGTCCTCGGGCTCGATCGCGCGGGCGCCGAATCCCGCCACCTTTCCCGCGGTCCCCTCGATCGGGAACATGATCCGGTTCCGGAAGCGGTCGTAGTGCGTTCCGTCTCCGCGGCGCAGCGTGAGCCCCGCCTCCTCGAGCACGGCCGCGGGCATCAGCTTGCCCAGCGCCGTCGACAGCGACTCCCACCCGGCGGGCGCCCAGCCGACGTGGAACCGCTCGAGGATCGCGGGCTCGAGGCCCCTCCCCGCGAGATACGCGCGCGCGTTCGCGCCGGCGTCGGTCCGGAGACTCCCCTGGAAGAAGTCGCTCGCGAGCGACGTCGCCTGGTGGAGCCGGTCGCGCCTCGCGTCGACCGCGCCGCGCTCGCCGCGCGGAAGCTCCACCCCCGCGCGATCGGCGAGCGCCTGGAGCGCCTCGGGGAACGTCAGCTTGTCGAGCTCCATCAGGAACGAGAAGACGTCTCCTCCTCGATTGCAGCCGAAGCAGTGCCAGATCTGCCGCTCGGGATTGACCGTGAACGAGGGGGTCTTCTCCGGGTGGAACGGACACAGCCCCTTCCACGCGCGTCCCGCCCGGCGGAGCGGCACGCGCTCGCCGACCACCTGGACGATGTCGGTCGCGTTGCGAACCTCTTCCTTCGCTTCCTGGGGAGTTCGAGTCGACATTAGGAAAGCGTCACCACGGTGACCCCCGTGCCTCCCTCCGGGATCTCGCCGAGACGGAACTCCTTCACGAGCGCGCTCCGGGAGAGCCAGTGCTTCACGCGTTCGCGGAGGATCCCCTTCCCCTTCCCGTGGATGATGCGCGCCGTCGGCAGGCCCGCCATGATCGCGTCCTCGAGGAAGCGCTCGGCCGCGCGAATCGCGTCGTCCGCCTCGAGCCCCCGCACGTCGATCTCCCCCTTGGCGACCTCGGTGACGTCCGTGCGCACGGGCGGAGGACCGGACGGCGTTCGCGCGCGTCCCGCCGCGCCGGAGGGCGCGCCCTCCACGATTCGAAGCTGCGCGATCGGAAGGACCGCCGTGGCGCCTCCGATGCGCACGCGCACGCGCCGGTCCGCGTCCGGCGCCGTGAGCACCTCGGCCTCGGCCCGCAGCGTGGGAACGTGGACGCGATCGCCGGGCGCGACGTCCCGGGCCGGCCGCCCCACGGGGACCTCGGGCTCGGGCACCGACTCCCGGTCGATCTCGGCGGAGAGCTCCTTCACGGCCTCCCGCGCTTCCTGGAGCCGCTCCGGCGTCGCCTTCCGGTCGGCGCGGAGCTTCTTCTTGTAGTCGTCCACCTGGTTCTCGAGCTGGCGGAGGAGATCGCGCCGCGCGGACAGCTCGGCGCGCTTCCGCTCCGCGCGCTCGGACTCCAGGCGTTCGCGCGCCGCGCGGAGCTCCGACTCGCGCGCGAGGAGCGCATCCTTCGTCCGCTCCAGGGTCTCGCGCTCGGTCCGCGCCTCCTCCCGAAGCCGTCCCAGCTCCTCGAGGAGACGGTTCAGGTCCCGCTCCCCCTTCGGGAGGAGCTCGCGCGCGCGATCGAGCACGCCGCGCTCCATCCCGAAGCGCTCGGCGACCTGGATCGCGCGGCTCCCGCCCGGGACGCCGACCGTGAGGCGGAAGAGCGGACGCAGCGTCGTCTCGTCGAACGCCATCGACGCGTTCCGCACGCCGCCGGTCTCGTGAGCGAAGGTCTTCAGCATGCCGTGGTGCGTGGTCGCGACGCAGAGGGCGCCCCGCTCGAGCAGCGCCTCGAGCACGGCCTGTCCGAGCGACGCCCCCTCCACCGGATCGGTCCCCGACCCCAGCTCGTCGAGGAGGACGAGGCTCCTCGGCGTGGCGAGCGAGAGCGCCTCGGTCACACGCCGGAGGTGCGAGAGAAACGTGCTCACGTCCGCGAGGATCGACTGCTCGTCGCCGATGTCGCAGATCACGCGATCGAGCCACGGCAGCGTCGTCCCCGGCGCCGCCGGCACCGGAAGACCCGTCATCGCGAGGAGCGAGAGGAGCCCGACCGTCTTCATGGCCACGGTCTTTCCTCCCATGTTGGGTCCCGTGATGAGGAGCATGCGGGTGTCGGCGTCGAGCTCGAGATCGAGCGGCGCGGGCGCGGCCATCTCGCCGCGGCGGTGCCGCTCCACGAGGATGGGATGGCGTCCCCCCCGGATCCGGAGCTCGCGCTCCTCCGTCAGCTCGGGAAGGAGCGCGTCCTGGTCGCGCGCCCACGCGGCGACCGCCTGCGCGGCGTCGAGCCTCGCGAGCGTGCGGAAGTTCCGCTCGATCGCGTCCGCGTGCGC
>DASTBC010000186.1 GCA_035712245.1 Candidatus Eisenbacteria bacterium | reverse complement strand
CGGACGGGCGAGCAGTGGGGCACGATCACGTTCCACTTCCGTCTCCGCAGCGCCGGCTAAAGGAGGAACCGCGATGATTGCCTCTCCGGAAACGAACGCGCGCATGATGCGCGCGCTGCTCTGGCTCGCCGCGATCTCGGCGCTGGTCCTCTTCGGCGCCCCGCGCGCGAAGGCGGAGGACAAGGCGTCCGGGACGGCCTCCACCTCGCGGCCTCCGGTCTCCGCCGCCGCCGTCGAGGTCTCGAAGGAGGCGAAGCCGGCCTCGACGACGTCGACGAAGTCGAGCGCGGAGAAGAAGAGCGCCGCCACCACGACGAAGAACACCGACGTGAACGCGGTCACGACCACCGCGACGGAGAGCAAGTCCGGCGCCGAGGACTCCAAGGAAGGGGACATGACGCTCCGGGCCGGCAAGGACCGGACCGACTTCAAGTCCATGACGATCGAGGGCGAGGATCGCGTGCAGGTGGAAGTGGAGCGTCCCGAGCTCGCGCTCGAGCTGGACGCGGAGAAGGTGCCGGGCCTCGAGTCCGGCGGCGCCGCGGACGTGATGAACCGCGTCGCACCCGATCTCACGAGCTCGTACCTGGGCCTGTCGTCCCAGCTCCCTTCGCCCTACGTGGGCCGTCCGTGGCTCCGCCAGTTCGTGAGCGGCCCGGTCGCGCGATTCCAGCCGAACGTCAAGGGCGTCGAGCGGTGGAAGCTCGTGGTCCTGGACTCGAAGGGCGAGATCGTCCGCACGTACGAGGGCAAGGGTGACGCGCCCAAGGAGCTCACCTGGGACGGCCGCTCGCAGGGCGGCACGCTCGTCACGCCGGGCCTCACCTACTCCTACTACTTCGAGGCGTTCGACAAGGCCGGCAACAAGCGGAACTTCGTGGGCGAGGGATTCAAGGTGTCCGCGTATCGCGTGGACTCCGCGGCCGGCCCCGTGCTCGTGTTCTCGGGCCAGAGCGTGATCCAGGCGCAGAAGAACGGGCGCGCGTACGGCATGTCCAACGGCACGCGCGGCGTGCCCGCGGTGATCCTCGAGGCGGTGAGCTGGATCAACCAGTCCTCGAACGTCTCGCAGCCGGTCCAGGTCACGGTGAACGCGCGGAGCTACGAGCAGGCGAACTTCCTCGCGAAGCAGGTCGCGACGACCATGGGCGAGCTGGCGCTCGGCGATCCGAGCCGCGTGCGCACCTCGGCCGAGGTCACGCCCGATGCCGCCGACGGCGGCGTGGTGCGGGTGAGTCTGGCCGGCGGCGCCGATCCGATGACGGGTGTCGCCCCCGCGAGCGCGGCGCCTTCCAAGAACGAGAAGAAGGAGTCGAAGGACTCGAAGAAGGAGAAGAAGGGCAAGAAGTAGCGGTCTCGCCGGGGCGCCTGGCTCCCCGCGCCGTTCGCAAGGGAGGCGTCGGCACGCTGGGGCCTTCGGCGGAACCCTGTTGAGCGCGGGCGGGCCCCGTCCGATAATGCCCGCCGATGACCCCCGATCGAGCCGCGCCCAAGGCCGCCGAGGCGGAGCGTCAGTCCACCTTCATCACCACCCGGTTCGAGCGATGGGCGCTCCCGCGCATCGCGGCCGCGCTCCCCCGCTGGATGCTCCCCGATCACCTCACCGCGATCGGGATCTTCGGCGCCACGCTGATCACGGCGAGCTACTGCCTCTCGACCCGGGATCCCGCCTGGCTCTGGATGGCGAACCTGGGACTCGTGATCCACTGGTTCGGCGACAGCCTCGACGGGACGCTCGCGCGCGTGCGGAAGATCGAGCGCCCGCGCTACGGCTTCTACCTGGACCACCTGACGGACGCGTACTCCACGACGGCGATCGGGCTCGGACTCGGATTCTCGCCCTTCATGCTCCTCTCCGTGGGGCTCGCGATCGTGATCGGATATCTCGTGCTCTCCATCAACGTGTACCTGGAGACGCACGTGTTCGGGAAGTTCCGGTACGGGTACGGGGTCATGGGGCCGACGGAAGCCCGGCTCGTCCTCATGGGACTCAATCTCCTCGCCCTCGTCATCGGACCGCTTCGCTTCCAGATTCTCGGCGTCGGACTCACCGCGTTCGACGTTCTGGGAGTCCTGGCGGCCCTGGGCATGGCGGGGCTCCTCCTGAGGCGGGTGGTCCGGAATCTGGGGGATCTCGCCCGGGACGAGCCCCAGCGCCGCTGACCCGCCGGCGCGGGCCCCGCCCGAGGCCCACGGTCGCGGTCGCGGAACGTGAAGGCCCGCAGGCCGCTCCGTGTTTCGCCTTCCCCCGCGCGTTGCCGAACCCCGTACACTTGGAGGCGGCATGACACCCGACACGGAACGCAGAGGGCGCCGGATCCTCCACGCGCTCACCCGTGCCGCGACGCGCGAGAAGCACCGGCGCGACGTCGAGCACCAGACCCGCCCCGAGCAGCTCGAGCGGAGCGTTCGCGAGTATCTGGGCGGCACCCGCATCGTCATCGCCTCCAATCGCGAGCCCTACCAGCACTTCCACCGGAACGGCACGATCGAGGCCATCCGGAGCGCGGGCGGGCTCGCCTCGGCGCTGGACTCCGTGGCGCGCGCGACGGGGGGCGTCTGGGTCGCCCAGGCGTCCGGGGACGCCGACCGCGAGACCGTGGACGAGCGGGGCCGCGTGGCGATGCCGCCGGGGCGCGAGCTCTACACGCTCCAGCGCGTCTGGATCGACGACCAGGAGCGCGCCCAGGGCTTCAACCGGTTCGTGAACGGCTGCCTCTGGCCGCTCTGCCACGTCGTCTACGTGCGGCCCCACTTCGTGGGCTCCGAGTGGCGCGCGTACCAGGAGGTCAACCGCCAGTTCGCGGACGCGATCCTCGAGGCCACCGGGGACGAGCCCGCGATCGTGCTCCTCCAGGATTATCACCTCGCGCTCTGCGCCGCGGAGCTTCGCAAGCGGCGCCGGGACCTCACGATCGTCCTCTTCTGGCACATTCCGTGGCCCAATCCCGAGGTCTACCGCATCGTCCCGTGGAAGCGGGAGATCCTGGAAGGGCTCCTCTCGTGCGACCTCCTCGGATTCCACATCCGGTATCACGGGATGAACTTCCTCGACACCGTGTCTCAGGAGCTCGAGTCCCTCATCGACCGCGAGCGCGGCTCGATCCGCCGGCGGGGCGGCGTCACGTTCGTGCGCGACTATCCGATCAGCCCGGACGTGGCGGAGATCTCGCTTGCCGCCGCGAGCTCGTCCACGAACGGCGCCGTGCAGCGCATCCGCCAGCGGCTCGGGATCGAGGGATGCCAGGTGATCCTGGGCGTGGACCGGCTCGACTACACGAAGGGGATTCCCGAGCGGCTCGATGCGTACGGGCGTCTTCTCGAGCGCCATCCCCATCTCCAGGGCCGCGTGACCATGATCCAGATCGCCGTGCCGAGCCGCGTCGACCTTCCCGAGTACCAGGCGCTCGGACGCGCGGTGTCGGGACAGGTGGATGCCCTGAACGAGCGGTTCGGGACCCGCGGCGCCAAGCCCGTGCACCTCATCTTCGAGAACCTCGACTTCCGCGAGCTCATCCCCTATTACGCGATGGCCGACGTGATGGCGGTGACGTCGCTCCACGACGGCATGAACCTCGTGAGCAAGGAGTACGTGGCCGCGAAGGTGGACGGGAACGGTGTGCTCGTCCTGAGCCCCTTCACCGGCGCCTCGCGCGAGCTGGAGCACGCGATCCAGGTGAGCCCTTACGACACCGAACGGCTCGCGGGCGCGCTCCATCAGGCGCTCACGCTGCCCGAAGAAGAGCGCTCGCGGCGGATGCGCGCGCTGCGCGAGGTCGTGGCCGCGCAGAACATCTACGACTGGGCCCGGAAGCTCCTGCGCGACGTGCGGCGCCTCCATCTCCTGCCCGGCGTCCCGAGGCCAGCCGCGAGGAGGTGAGCCCGGGCTCGAGAGTGAAGCGGAACCCGCGCTCCCTGTT
>DASTBC010000185.1 GCA_035712245.1 Candidatus Eisenbacteria bacterium | reverse complement strand
CAGTCGGCGAAACGGCGCGGCTGGATGAGCATGGCGAAGTTCGTCTTCCCGCACGCGCTCGGAAATGCCGCCGCGACATGCGTCGTCTGTCCCTCCGGGCTCTCGACCCCGAGGATGAGCATGTGCTCGGCCAGCCATCCTTCCTCTCGTCCCTGATAGGACGCGAGGCGCAGCGCATGGCACTTCTTTCCAAGGAGCGCGTTCCCGCCGTAGCCGCTCCCCACCGACCAGATCGTGTTGTCCTGGGGGAAGTGGCAGATGAAGCGCCGGTCGGGATTCAGGTCCAGGGTCGAGTGGAGTCCGCGGCAGAAGTCGTCCGAGCCGCCCAGCATGTCGAGCGCGACCTTGCCCATGCGGGTCATGACGCGCATGGAGAGGGCCACGTAGACGCTGTCCGTCAGCTCCACGCCGACCATCGAGAAGGGAGAGCCGAGCGGACCCATGACGTAGGGGATCACGTACATCGTGCGGCCGCGCATCGAGCCCTCGAAGAGCTTCCCGAGCCTGGCGCGGGCCTCGTCCGGGGCCATCCAGTTGTTCGTGGGCCCGGCTTCTTCCTTCGTGGGGGTGCAGATGAACGTGAGATGCTCCACGCGCGCCACGTCGTTCGGGTGGGAGCGGTGGAGATAGCAGTCGGGGCGCTTCTTGGGATTCAGGGGGATGAGGATCCCCGTGTCGACGGCGTGCTGGGTGAGGCGGCGCTTCTCGGCCTCCGAGCCGTCGCACCAGACGACCTGGTCCGGCTGGCAGAGCCGAACCATGGAGTCCACCCATTCGAGGAGCGTCGGGTTCGTGGTCAGCGCGATTCCCGAGGCGACTTTCTGAGTGGTCTCGATCGTTTCCCCCTGGCGATGGACCTGAGTGGAATCTGCGACGGCGCGATCACGCCCCGATGAGTATAGCCGATCCGGGACGACCGTGGCGACCCTCGGGCAGGGTCGCGGGAGGGGATATAGGTCGGCCGGCGCGTTGCGAAGTCGGTTGGAGCCAGGCGGCCTCTGGGGGCACTTCCTGCATCCGACCTCGGACCCGCGCCGGCCTCGTCAGGGCTCGACGTCTTCCGAAGCTCGGTGGGCTATTCGAACCTGATCGGAATCATCGATCCCTTCGCCGCGGCGGTCTTCGGTAAGGTGACGGTCAGGATCCCGTTCTTGAAGAGGGCCGTGACCTTGCTCCCATCCACCGGCGTCGGGAGGTTCACCGTCCGAGCAAACGATCCGCTCGCGCGCTCCATGCGATAGAACTTCTCGTCCTTCAGCTCCTTCTCGTACTTCTTCTCGCCCGAGATCGTGAGCAGCTGGTTGTTCAGGGTCACCTGCACGTCCTTCGGCTCGATTCCCGGGATCTCCGCCTTCAAGACGATGTTGTCCTCGTGCTCGAACAGGTCGAGGGCGGGAGTCCATTCGCCGAGCGGCGTGGTCACCTCGGGAAGACCGCCCTCCCAGATCCGGTCGAACAACCGATCCATCTCACGGCGAAGACCCGTGATTCCGTTCGGTGGCAGCAACACTCTCATGTCCCCTCCTGGCCAAGGCGCTTCCACACTCCGGCGGGGCGCCTGACGCCGACTCCGGCGCCCCGCCGTCCCGGCCCCGTGGCCGGGCAACCACGTCACCAGGGCATCATCCGTGCCCGTCTTTCTGACTCCCGAGCGTCCCTGGTGCGGCCTCTGTAACCGTGCTCGGGACACGACATTCTCCTTTGGTACCAATCCGTCTCCCTCCGCGGGACGCCTTGGCGGAGATCGCGTCTCCTGCCAATGTGTCAGGACAGGACACCGGTATGTCACCCTCCACACGCTCCACGCCTCTTGGCGTCGTCCGGGAGCCTGGTCGAGTCGACCTCGACTCCATCGGGCCGATCCTTGCCCAGATCATCGACTCGCTCGTCGACGCCATCCTCGTGATCGACCGCACGCAGCACGTCGTTGCCGCCAATCGCCGGTACGTCGAAGCGTTCGGCACCAAAGGGTGGCCGGTGGCCGGAAGCGAGTGCTCGGCGGGCGCGGCGTGCCCCGAGCGAGTGAGCGGCGAGACATCCGAGCCGTGCGCGGCGTGCGAGGTTCTCCGGGAGAAGAAGCCCGCGAAGCGGCTGCGTGTCGCTCCGGACGCGACGGGAGCGCAACGGCGATGGGAGGGAACGCTCAGTCCGATCGTGGGGGCGGACGGGGAAGTCTCCCACGTGGTCGAAGTCTGGCGCGACATCTCGGAGCGAAGCCGCCTCGAGAGTCAGCTGGGACACAGCGAGCGCCTTGCGTCGCTCGGCGTGCTGGCGGCAGGGGTGGCGCACGAGATCAACAATCCACTGGCGGGGGTCGTGATGGGCATCGAGTCCCTCGAGCGCTGGCTCGTTCCAGTCGCGGAGCGCGGCGACGCGCGTGCGGGAGAGGCGCTCGACGTGCTCGCGATGCTGGAGCGGGAGTCCCGCCGCGTGCGCGAGATCGTGGAGAAGCTGATGCTCCTCGCGCAGCCCTATTCCGTGAAGGCGGTCTGGGTCGACATGAACCGCGCGGCCTCCGACACGGCGGACCTCCTACGCTATCAAACGCAGGCGCAGGAGGTCGAGGTCTCGCTCGATCTGGATCCGTCGCTCCCGCTCGTGTGGGCCAAGGAGACGTCCATGCGCAGCATCTGCATGAACCTCATGATGAACGCCGTCCAGGCGATGCCCGACGGGGGCGCACTCACGGTGCGCACCGGCGTGCCGGAGCCGGGCCGGGTGCGGCTCGAGATCCTGGATACGGGAAAGGGAATCGCGGCGGAGCATCTCGATCGGATCTGGGACCCGTTCTTCACCACGAAGCCCACCGGACAGGGAACGGGTCTGGGGCTTTCCATCACGAACCGCATCGTTCATCGCCACGGGGGGGAGATCGTGGCCGGGAATCGTCCTTCCGGCGGCGCCCGCTTCGTCGTGGAGCTGCCGGTGCAAGGGCCTGGAGGGACCGGTGACGCCTGAGACGCGCATTCTCTTCGTGGACGATGAGGAGTCGTTCCGGACGATCACCGCCAAGGAGCTCCGGCGCGTCGGCTACGTCGTGGATGCCGCCTGCACCCTGGAGGAAGCCCGGGCCGCGCTCGGACGGCAGAGCTATCACCTCGTCCTCCTCGACGTGCGTCTGCCGGACGGCAACGGCCTCGAGCTCCTCGAGGACATCCGCTCCTCGCTGCCCGCGACCCAGGTCGTGATGCTGACCGCCTATGGCACGGTCCAGGAGGCGATCCTGGCGATGAGAAAGGGAGCGCACGACTTCCTCTCCAAGCCGTGCAAGCTGGGCGAGCTCGAGGCCGTGCTCGAGCGGGCGCTCGAGGTGTCCCACCTGGAACGAGGGAACATCGCGCTGCAACGTGAGGTGGATCGCCTCGGCCCGAGCGACCGCTTCATCGGAGAGACCCCGTCGGTGCGGGAGCTCCATGACCTCGTGGGCCGGGTGGCCACGACCGACTCGACGGTCTTGATCCGAGGCGAGAGCGGCGTGGGGAAGGAGCTCGTGGCCCGGGCGGTGCACCGCCAGAGCCGGCGGGCGAAGCAGCCGTTCGTGGTGGTGGACTGCGCCTCGCTCCACGAGAACCTGCTTCAGAGCGAGCTCTTCGGTCACGAGAAGGGCGCCTACACGGGGGCGGTGAGGCTGAAGCACGGTCTCTTCGAGGTTGCCGACCGGGGGACCATCTTCCTGGACGAGATCGCCGAGATGACCCCGCCGCTCCAGGTGAAGCTCCTCCGGGTGCTCGAGACCGGGACGTTCCGCCGCGTCGGCGGGACGCACGACGTCAAGGTCGACGTGCGGGTGATCGCGGCGACGAACCGGCCGCTCGAGATCATGCTCAAGGAAGGCACCCTTCGCGAGGACCTCTACTACCGTCTGAACGTCTTCTCGATCGCCATCCCGCCGCTACGGGATCGCCGCGAGGACATCCCGGTCCTGGTGGACCATTTCATCCGGAACTCCTCCATCGTCTCGAAGCGGGCCGCGGTCGTCTCCGATGCGGCCATGGAGATCCTGGACCGGTATTCGTGGCCCGGGAACGCGCGCGAGCTGGAGAACGTGGTCGAGCGGGCGCTCATCCTCTGCGACGGCGGCGCGATCCTCCCCGAGCATCTCCCGCTCGGAATCCGGATCGCCCCGGAGCGCTCTCCCAATGGAGATCTCGACCATCACCTCACCCTGGCCGACGCGGAGAAGCGCTACATCCGCCAGGTCCTCGAGGAGTGCTCCGGCCACAGGCTCAAGGCGGCGCAGATCCTCGGGATCAGCGAGCGGAACCTCTACCGGAAGCTGAAGGAAATCTAGAGCCGCGGCGCGCACCCTCGACCTTCCCCTGGCTACGCGCGCCATGCCGGCGCGGCCGGACGCGTCACCTGACAAAATCGCAGGCCCACCTGACAGATCCGGCCACGTCATCGTAGGTCGCCGTCCCTCCACTCCCACGATGAATCCTTGCAGCCCACACGATCCGTGCGACTTCCGGCCGTTCGCTTCACAGGGCACACACCATGCAAGACGCACGCGTCGCGGCAACCGCAATGAGGACGCCGCAAGGCGTCCGAGGGACGACACGAGATCGCACCGCGGTTGCCGTCTGACGACTCATTCCCGAGGATCCGATGCCCACTCCGCAGAAAGACACACCGAGAAGGATCCTGCTCTGTAGTGACGGGCGCACGGATGCCCTTCGCGAGGCGCTGCCGGAGACGTCGTTCGAGGTGGTCGCATGCCCCACCTCCGAGTCGATGTTGGAGGAGGCTCTCCAGCGCCCGCCTGACTTGATCCTGTGTCGGCAAGGAGATCCGCCCACCGCCGATCCTGCGGCCCTGCGGCTCTTGCGGCGTTTCGCGCCGGGAGCACCGCTGGTCGTCCTCACGGAATCGACGTCCCTTCCGGCTCTCCGGCTGGCGCAGGAATTTCGTCCCGTGTTCTTCGTTCTCGAACCGTCGGAACCCGCGGAGCTTCGTGGCATCCTACGCGCGATTCTCGACTCGAGCCGTGCGGGCAGGGGGAGACCGTCCGACGCCATCCTCTGGGGGAGGGCACCTTCATGAAACGCTCAGCAGTCGTCGCCGTTTTCGTCGTCGCCGTCGCGGTCGCCTGGATCGCGGCTCCTGCGGTCGCGCAAGTCCTGCTCGATCCGCTCAGCCTGGAGAAATACGTCGATCCGCTTCCGGTTCCCGGGGTGCTCACCGGGCAGACGTACTACGAGGTCGGCGCGTACCAGATTCAACAGCAGCTCCATCGCGACCTGCCGCCGACGACCGTGTACGGGTACGGCACGTCGCAAGAGACCGCCAGCTATCCCGGACCGTCGTTCGTGGTGCAGAAAGGCGTTCCGATCGAGGTGCGGTGGACGAACCACCTGCCGTCGCCGCACATCCTCGCGTACGCGTTCGATCCCACCATGCCCGCCGCGGAGACCACGACGGGAATCCCGATCGCGACTCACGTGCACGGAGCCGAGGTGGAGCCGGAGAGCGATGGCGGGCCGATGACCTGGTTCACGCCTGGGTTCGCGGAAAAGGGACATGACTGGAAGAAGGAGGTCCTTCACTACGCGAACACCCAGCTTCCCGCCACGATCTGGTACCACGACCACGCGTTCGGCTACACCCGGCACAACGTGTACGCCGGACTCGCGGGGTTCTACCTCGTGACGGACCCAGCGAGCGAGCCGGCGGGTCTTCCGACCGGCGCGTACGATCTGGGCCTCGCGATCCAGGATCGCATGTTCACGGCCGACGGCCAGCTCTGGTATCCGAACGAGGGCGTCACCGACGTCCATCCGGTCTGGATTCCGGAGTTCTTCGGGAACGTGATGCTCGTGAACGGGAAGATCTGGCCGTATCTCGACGTGGAGCCGAGAAAGTACCGCTTCCGCTTCCTGAACGGGTCGCAGGCGCGCTTCTACAGCCTGGCGCTCCAAGAGCCGGTGGGATCGACGGCGGGTCCCGCGTTCTGGCAAATCGGGACCGACGGGGGCTATCTCGCGGAGCCGGTGCTCCTGAACGACCCGGCCGACGCGCACTCGCCGCGGCTCATTCTCGCGCCCGGGGAGCGCGCCGACGTGATCATCGACTTCTCGGGATTCGCTCCGGGAACCGAGTTCATCCTGAAGAACATCGGCAAGGCCCCGTTCCCCAACGGCGAGTCGGCCGATCCGCAGACCGTCGGGCAGATCATGAAGTTCCGGGTCGGGCAGCCCGCCGGGCCGGACGACAGCGTGATCCCGGCGCAGCTCGCGACCGTGACGCGCCTCAGCAACCCCGTTCGCACGCGGACCATGACCCTGAACGAGGTGATGGACCCGGAAGGCCCGATCGCGGCCCTCCTGAACGGGATGACGTTCCACGACGGCCCGGTCACGGAATATCCCGAGCTCGGGACGACCGAGATGTGGGAGGTCGTGAACATGACCGGCGATTCCCATCCGATCCATCTCCACCTGGTCCAGTTCCAGCTCCTGAACCGGCAGCGCTACAACGTCAAGCGCTATGAGCACGCCTTCATGCAGGCGAACCCGGTGATGCCGGCCGAGTCCTACACCGAGGTTCCGGTGGCGCCGTACCTCAAGGGGAAGCCCGTTCCGGCGGATCCCAACGAGCGCGGCTGGAAGGACACCTTCCGGATGAATCCGGGCGAGGTGACCCGCGTGCTGATCCGCTTCGCGCCTCAGGACGAGAGCCCCGCCTTCGCCTTCGACGCGACGGCGGAGCCCGGGTACGTGTGGCACTGCCACATCCTCGAGCACGAAGAGAACGACATGATGAGGCCGTACAAGCTGGTCGCTCCGGGGGCGGGCACGTTCGCGGCGCAGGCCGCGGGCCAGGTCCCGTGGGCCTCGGAGGCTCCCTCGGCGACCGCGCTCCGCGTGCCGACTCCGAACCCGGTGGTGGACGGCTCGAACGTGGCCTTCAGCCTGCGAAACGCGGGCCACGTGGAGCTGGACGTCTACACGGTGAACGGCCGCCTCGTCTCCCGCATCGCGGGCGGCTGGTATGAAGCGGGGGACCACACGGTGGCCTGGCAGCGGCGCGGCGTTTCCGGCGAGCCGCTCGCGAACGGCGTCTACATCGTGCGGTTCCGGAGCGGCGAGGTCGAACGCAGCCAGAAGATGGTGCTCGTTCGGTAGTCGCTGCCCGGGAGGGGGCCCCGATGGAAGGCGGGGCCCCCGTTCCGCTCCACCTCCCTCCAACGTACGGACGCCGATCATGCACACGAACCCTCCGGCCCATGGCGCCACGCCGAAGCGCCTCCTGACGCTCGCGATCCTGCTCCTCCTCGCTCCGGTTCCCGCCACCGCGTCCTTCACCGGAATCACCTCGAATCCGGTCGGACAGAACGGCATGGGATTTGGCGCGAGCTGGTGCGACTACGACCTCGACGGGGATCAGGATCTCTACCTTTCGTACGACGGTCCGAACTTCCTCCTCCGCAACGACGCCGGCTCGTTCACCGACGTGACCGCGCCTCCGCTCGACGACATCGAGAACGGGGGCGCGGCCGTGTGGGGGGACTACGACAACGACGGAGATCCCGACCTCTACCTCGTGAACTACCTCGGAACGAACCGGCTCTTTCGGAACGATCGCGCGGCGGGATTCGTCGACGTGACCGCTGCGCCGCTCGACGACCACGGTCCGGGGCAGGGCGCGGCCTGGGCGGACCACGACCTGGATGGGGATCTGGACCTCTACCTCGTTCACTACGGCACCCCGAACCGCCTGTTCCGGAACGACGGCGCGGAAGGGTTCGTCGACGCGACCGCCGGGCCCCTCGCGGACGCCGGCTGGGGCCTCGGGGCGACGTGGGCGGACTACGACAACGACGGGGATCCGGATCTCTACCTCACGAACGACGGGCCCAACCGGCTCCTCCGGAACGACGGCGGAGGCACGTTCACCCGGATTCCGGGTCTCGCGATCGAGGACGGAGGCGCCGGACAGGGAGCGGCATGGGGAGACTACGACCGGGACGGCGACCTGGACCTCTACGTGGCGAACTGGGGAACGCCGAACAAGCTGATCCGGAACGACGGCGGGAACGTGTTCACGCAGATCACGACGGGACCGCTCGGGGACCGCGGAAACACGACGGGCGTGGCCTGGGGTGACTACGATCTCGACGGCGACCTGGACCTCTACATGGCGAACTACGGCGCGCCGGGGAAGCTCCTGCGTAACGACGGAGGAGATGTCTTCACCGCGCTCACGGACGGACCCCTGGGAAGCGACGGGAACGGAACGTCCGTCACGTGGTGCGATTACGATCGCGATGGGGACCTGGACCTCTATCTGGTCAACGACGGGCAGCGGAACATCCTCATGCGCAACGACCAGGCGACCGGGAACCACTGGCTCGAGCTCGACCTGAAGGGGAGGGTGTCGAACCGGTCCGCGATCGGCGCGCGGGTGCGCGTCAAGGCGGGCGCGCTCTCCATGATCGACGAGGTCTCCGGAGGCTCCGGCTACCTTTCCCAGAACTCGCTCACGCTCGAGTTCGGGCTCGCGGCGCACGCGCAGGCGGACTCGATCGTCGTGTCGTGGCCCTCGGGGTACGAAGAGGTTCTGGTGAACGTGGCCGCCGATCGCCGCCTGACGATCACGGAGCTGGACGTGGTCGCGGTGGAGGACATGGCGCCGTCCGCGCCTCCGCTCCGGCTCGGAGCGCCGTCGCCCAACCCGTCCGGCGGGCGCGTGCGGCTCGACGTCTCGCTCCCGGCCGCGGCGCGCGTCCGGCTCGACGTGTACGACGTGCACGGCAGGAGAGTCGTGACCCTGATCGACGGGATGAGAGGGCCGGGGAGGCACCCGGTCTCGTGGGAGTCCCGGGATGATGAGGGACGGCGCGTGGCGGCCGGGGTGTACTGGGCTCGGTTCGAGGCGCTCGGAGAGGTGCGCACGCGGGCGATCGTGATCGCCCGCTGAGGATTGCGGGCGCGAGGAAGATCGCACCCGCCACGGCTCGCCGCGACGTGAGTTGCGCGCGCAGCGCCGCGCACCCTACGCTTGAAGGGTGCCACTGAAGCGCGGCGCGCTCGCGGGCCGGATCCTGTCGGGAATCGTCCTCGTGGCCCTCGCCGTCTACGCGGGCCGTGTTCTCTGGCTCCGCCTCTCGGATCGCTATCCGCTCGTCCGCTTCGAGCGGTCCCGCTACGTCCAGCAGCTCGTGACCCTGCGCTCCTACGAGGCGCGCGGCGCCCAGGGCTCCTTCCTCCCTACGGGACACGCCCAGCTCGCGATTCGCGAGTCGATGCTGCAGAGCGTTCTCGCTCGTTCGCTGCCGATCCGCCAGGAGTTCGAGAACGGACGCTACGAAGCGCTTCTCGACCGAGCGCAGCTCGAGCTGGAGGACGGGCTCGCGGGCATCACGCTCGAGGGAAGGGGCGTCATGAGCGGGCCGGACGCGTCTCCGCTCGAGGCGGAGCTCCGGGTGCAGGCCCATATCGACGTGGTGGAGTACCGCCCCGATCCCGGGACCCTTCGCGCGACGCTCGCGGTGACGGCGTATCGCGTGCTGCGGGCCGGGACGAGGGACCGTCCCACGTTCCTGAACCCGGTCGCGCGGTACTTCGCGGGCCTCCGCGCCGAGGACTGGAACCGGGAGCGCCCCACGCTGGACATTCCGGTGCGGATCGAGCGGGAAGTGCTCCTCCCGATGCTCACGGGGGATCTGCTCGTGGACTCCACGAGGCTCGCGCTCGCCGTCCGGGTCGTGGCCGTCACCGTGTTCGAGGAACGACTCGCGCTGAGCCTGGCCCTCGAGCACGGGGATGAACGCGACGCGGAGTCCTTCGCGAGCGTGGAGGACTGGGTCGCGCCGCCGCTCGAGAGCCGCGAGCGGATGGAGGCGGCCGCGCTTCGCCTGTTTCAAGAAGGGCGGGGGATCTCCGCGAGGGACGCGATCCGCGGGAGAGTGTCGGATCTCGCCGACCGCGACTCGCTCTGGCAGGGACTCGTGGAGTCGGACCGGGACGTGGTGGCGGTCGTGCCGCACTCCCTGTTGCAACGGCTCTGCCGCCGCCTGGCGCGAGGCTATCTTCGAACGGCCCGGGTGGACTTCGATCCGGATCTGCGCGAGGACCTGGACGAGGAGATCCGGGTTCGCGTGCTGGGTCTCCGCGTGGGCGCCGGCCGCGTGAAGGGAGATCTGCGCGTCACGCGTCTTCGTGGGCGCATGCGCGTCCGCGGCGAGCCCGTGCTCCGGCTGCTGCCGCCGGATCAGCTCGAGCTCAGCGTTCCCGTCCAGGTCGTCGAGGGGGAGGGACGCGTGCGTGCCACGCTCGCGTGGGATCCCGGATTCTTCACG
>DASTBC010000184.1 GCA_035712245.1 Candidatus Eisenbacteria bacterium | reverse complement strand
CACGATCACGGGACCGGAGGGGCTCACCTACTCGCAGATGGGGGAGAAGATCGCGGCCGCGACGGGGAAGCAGGTGCGCCACGTGGAGGTGCCGCCCGAGGCGGCTCGCGCGGGGATGCTGGGCGCCGGGATGCCCGAGTGGATCGTGGGCGGGCTGCTCGAGCTCTACGCCCATCTCGCGGGCGAGGTGACCCGCGTGACGGAGCAGATCGCGGGGAAGGCACCCATCACGTTCGACCAGTTCGCGCGGGATCACGCGGCGGCCTTCCGGGGAGAGCGGGTCCCGGCCTAGACGCGGGGCAGGGTCACCCCGACCTGTCCCTGATATTTTCCCTGCTTGTCCTTGTACGAGATCTCGCAGTCCTCGTCGCTCTCGAAGAAGAGAACCTGCGCGATTCCTTCGTTCGCGTAGATCCTCGCCGGAAGCGGCGTGGTGTTCGAGATCTCGAGCGTGACGTAGCCTTCCCACTCCGGCTCGAGCGGCGTGACGTTCGTGATGATGCCGCAGCGCGCGTAGCTCGACTTCCCGAGCGTGACGGTGATCGTCTTCCGCGGGATGCGGAAGTACTCGACACTCCTCCCGAGGGCGAACGAGTTCGGCGGCACGATGCAGATGTCGCCCTTGAAGTCCACGAGCGACTTGGGATCGAAGTTCTTCGGATCGACGATCGTCGTGTTGATGTTCGTGAAGATCTTGAACTCGTCCGCGATGCGGAGGTCGTAGCCGTACGACGACACGCCATAGGAGATCACGCCCTTCCGGACCTGCTTCTCCTCGAACGGCTCGATCATCTTGTGCTCGCGCGCCATCTTCCGGATCCAAGTGTCGCTCTTGACCATGTTCCGCGGGCTCCTTGTCACGTGGGATTGTACGGGAGCGCGACATTCTGCCACGGACACGTCGAGCGGTCCATACCTGTTCCGGAGGAAACCTTGGAGGTGTACCGTTGCTCTCGATGACGGTCTCCGCACTGGTTCCTGACAGGTGCGACGTTGAGCCCTGAATACCTTCCACACCTCCTTCTGCTGCTCGCGGGCACTGGCGCGGCGGTGGTCGCGCTCCATCGGCTTGCGAACCGGAACTGGGGAAGCGCGATCAAGCTCGGCGCGCTCGGGTTCGTTCTCACGGGCATCGCCATCCTTGGAGGAAGGTACGCGAGCTGGAAGTACTCCCAGACGTGGTACCTGCCCGAATCCATGCGCCCGAGGGGCCTCTCGCCCGCGATGCGCGCGGCGCCCGTCGATCGCTCGGAAGAGCCGGGGGCGATGACCTTGGCACTGGGAGGCGTGCGGCTTCGAGTCATGGCATCCGATCGGTATGAAATGTCCGTCGCGGACGAGACCTTCCTGACCGTTGAATCGGACAGTCTCGGACTCCTCGTGAGCTGTGACGTCGCTGCAACGACGCCCTCCCGCACATCCGCACGGGTCGCCGAGATTCGCCAGAACACGATCATGCACATGGCGCCGTACATTCGCAGCCGGCGGCCGGACCCGCACACCATCCTGGTACTGCGGGATGGCACGCAGATCTTTCGGGTGCACTACCCTGACCCGCGAACCCTGGAAGTCGAGGGTGAGATCCCCCTTGGGACGAGAGTCCTGCGGATGCGGGAAGGTATCGCCTGGCCCAGCCGCTTCATCCCGCCGGGTCCGGTGGACCTGACGGCCCAGGGAAGCGGCAGAATCGATCTCCAGCTCTCTGGCATGATTCGCGTCGTGCCGGAGTAGGCCAAGCCCTCGCCTCATGGATCGCGTATAATCGTCGCCCATGTCGCGGCAGATCTACATCGAGACCTACGGCTGCCAGATGAACGTGGCCGACTCGGAGCTGATGCTCGGCCAGCTCCGCCAGGCCGGGTTCACCCGTGTCCAGGAAGCCGCCCAGGCCGACGTCATCCTGGTCAACACGTGCGCCATCCGCGAGCACGCCGAGCAGCGCGTGTACGGCAGGCTCGGCGAATTGAGCCGCTACAAGGTCCGGAAGCCCGGCGTCGTGCTCGGCGTGGCCGGCTGCATGGCGCAGCACCTGAAGGGGAAGCTGATCGAGAAGGTCCCCCAGGTGGACCTCGTCATCGGTCCGGACGGATACCGCCACCTTCCGGAGCTGGTCGATCAGGCCCGCGAGGAGCCGACGCTCGCCGTCCGCCTGAGCCGCGACGAGACCTATGGCGACCTCGCTCCCGCGCGCGCCGACGGCGTTCGCGCGTGGGTCAGCATCATGCGCGGATGCGACAAGTTCTGCGCCTTCTGCATCGTCCCGTACGTGCGCGGCCGCGAGCGAAGCCTCCCGATCGAGGAGGTGGTCCGCCAGGTCGAGATGGCCGCGGCGGAGGGATTCAAGGAGATCGTCTTTCTCGGACAGACCGTGAACGCGTACCGGGACGGCGATGCCGACTTCGCCGAGCTGCTCCGTCGCGCGAACCGCGTCCAGGGAATCGAGCGGATCCGCTTCACGTCGCCCCATCCCTCCGACATGACCGACCGCGCCATCGACGCGATCGCCTCGTGCGAGAAGGTGTGCCCCCAGGTGCACCTCCCGCTCCAGTCCGGCTCGAACGCCGTGCTCGAGCGGATGCGCCGCATCTACACGATCGAGCAGTACGAGGCCCTCGTGGCGAGGCTCCGCGCCGCGATCCCGGGGCTCGCGCTCACGACGGACATCATCGTGGGCTTTCCCGGGGAGACCGCGGAGGACTTCGACGCGACCCACGACGTGATGCGCCGGATCCGCTACGACGGCGCGTTCCTCTTCAAGTACTCGCCTCGTCCGGGCGCGCGCTCGGCGGAGTGGCCCGAGACCGTGAGCGACGAGGAGAAGACCCGCCGCATGACCGTGCTGATCGAGCATCAGAAGCAAGCCTCGTTGGAGCGGCATCAGGAATGGGTGGGCCGCGAGGTGGAGGTGCTCGTGGAGGGGCCCGCGAAGCGCCGCCCCGACCAGTGGTTCGGCAAGACCGGACACTTCAAGACCGCCGTGTTTCCGCACGGCTCCGAGCGGGTGGGCGACCTCGTCCGCATGCGTGTCGCCGCCGCGTCCCCGTACACGCTCTTCGCCGAGGGAGTTCCCGCGGCCGATCGGGTTCTCGAGGACGTCACCGCCTGAGACGCGTCGCCGCGCTTCTCATCCAGCTCCCGCTCCTCGCTCTCGCACCCCTGACCTGGCCGGCGCCGGCCTCGGCACTCTCGCCGCCCGGGGTCCGGTACGAGATCGACGTGCGCCTGGACCCCGAGCGGAACCGGCTCGAAGGGTGGACGACGATCCACTACCGGAGCGGAGCCGATTCGGCCCTCACCGCGATCCACCTCCACACGTATCCGAACGCCTTCGCCCACCCGAATACGATCTATGCGCGGGAGGCGGCGCGAGTGGGCGAGAACCACGATCTCCGGTTCGCGAAACCTGAAGCGCGCGGATGGATCACGCTCGACTCCGCGACCGCCAACGCCGCGCGGGCGGAGGTCGTCGTGAACGAGACCCTCGCGCGCGTGGAGCTGCCGCAACCGCTCCAGCCGGGAGACTCCGTCGCCGTGCGTCTCCGTTTCCGCGTGCAGATCCCCGAGCAGTTCGACCGGTTCGGCCGCACCGGCTCCTCGTACTCCATCGCGCAGTGGTACCCCAAGGTCGTCGTGTACGACGAGCTCGGATGGCATCTCGATCCGTTCCACTACGTGTCGGAGTTCTTCGGGGAGTTCGCGACCTACGACGTGGCGATCACGCTGCCGGACCGGTTCTGGGTGGGGGCGACCGGCGTGCTCGGGGACGTGCGAGGCGGCGACAACGAGGTGCCGCTCTTCCCCCGCGAGACGCCCCGGGACAGCGTGGAGGTCGCGCTCACCGTCACCCTCGCGGACTCCCTCGAGGGGAGGTGGCCGGCGGGAGGTCTCCGGGTCGAGTCGGATCTCCGCGGACCCAAGGCGGCGGCGCCGCACCGGTGGGGCGTGCCGCGGGACGGAACGGTGACCCTTCGCGTGCCGCGAGGGGCGCCGGTTCACTACACCTACGCGTGGGAAGACTCTCTCGGGGGGACGCGCGACGAAGCGGACACGGAGGGCGGCGCCGCCCCGGTGCGCCTCCTCCTCGCGACCGAGAACGTGGCCGCGCGCGATACGATTCGCGCGCTCGCGGCAGTGCCCGCTCCCCAGGACACCCTCCTCCCGTCCATGAAGACGCTCCGCTACCGTGCCGAGCGCGTCCACGACTTCGCCTGGGTCGCTTCGCCCGAGTACGTCCGGAGCGACACCACCTGGTCCGGAATCCAGATCCGCACGCTCGTCTATCGAGCGGACGAGGAGAAGTGGAAGGACGTCCCGCGGCAGCTCGTTGAAGCATTCGAGACGTTCACCAGGATGGCCGGCCCGTACCCCTGGCCGCAGTTCACCTTGTCCGAAGCGTGGTGCGGGGGCGGCGCGATGGAGTATCCGATGCTGGTGATGACCGAGCCCACCATGCGCCACGACTACCTCCACGTGCTCGAGGACACGAACACGCACGAGCTGGCCCACCAGTGGTTCTACGGCTTCGTCGCGAGCGACGAGCGCGCGCACCCCTGGCTGGACGAGGGGTTCAGCCAGTTCCTCGAGCAGGAGCACATGCAGCGGAAGCGTCCCGAGGGCCTCTTCCGGCTCACCGGAAAGTATCCGTGGCTTCGGGGCTACACGCCGCGCGTGAGCGATGAGCTCGCATATCTGGAGCGAGCCTGGGCGCGAGACGAGGCGCCAATCGCGACGCCCGCCGACAAGCATCTTGGATACAGAACCTACGGCGTCGCCGCCTACTCGAAGCCTTCGATGATGCTGCACACGCTCCGGGGCGTCATGGGCGACTCGGCGTATGCCGGGTTCCTTCGCGAGTACGTGCGGCGCCAGAGCTTCCGCCATCCAACCCCCGAGGACATGGTCGCCGTCGCGATCGAGTACTCCGAACAGGACCTCGGGGAGTTCTTCCGTTCCTGGGTCGAGACCGTGGACCGGCCGAGCTTCGCGCTCGGGAAGGTTCGCCGCGAGCGCGAGGGAGACCGCCATCGCACGAGCGTCACCGTGCGCCGGCTCGAGGCGATGTCGTTTCCGGTGCCGGTCGAGGCTCGCTTCAAGGATGGGACGGCGCAGACGCTGCTCGTTCCGACGAGCGATCGCGAGAACGTGGCGGTGTTCGAGAGCGACGCTCCGCTCGAGGGCGTCCGGCTCGACCCGCGACACGAGATCATCGAGATGAACCGGCTCGACAACGGGACCGGGCTCCTGCCGCCGATGCACGTGCGTCCGATCTACGGGTTTCCCTCCGCCGACGCGATCGGGATCGATGCGGGGCCGACGGTCTGGTACGGCGAGGAAGAGGGGGCGCGTCTCGGCGCGTGGCTGGACGGCCGCTACCTACCCTCCGTGGACTTCCCCTACGGCATTTTGGGGTTCGAGGCGGGTGTCTCGTACGGGACGCGAAACGAGTCGGTGGCGTACCGCGCGGGAGCGTGGAAGCGATGGGGGCTGCTCGGCGCGCGAAGTCGCGTTCGCGGCCTCGTGGCCCGCGACGCGGGGCTCTTCCGTGCCGGACTGAGCGCCTCGAACACCATCATGGAGCCGTCGCAGCGGCACCCGTACCGCCGCTGGTCGGCGTCCCTGGAGTACCGCGATCGCGACGAGCTCGCTCCGGTGGACGCGCGGTACTGGTCGCTGGGGCGAACCCTGGAAGGAACCGTCACGATCGGGATCGAGACCATCGGTCCGCGCCGGTCGGGGGTCGTGAGCCTCGCGCTGCGCAAGGGCACGGAGGCGTTCCGTGACGAGGACGATCCCTCCCCCGCTGTCGATTACGAGTGGCTGAAACTCACCCTGGCCGAGTCGCGGCAGGTGCCACCGCTCAATCTCTCGCTACGCCTCGCGGCCGGCACCGCGTACCGCGACGTGCCCCTCGAGCGACAATTCGACATCGCCGAGGAGAGCCGGGTGGAGGCACTCTCTTACTTCTTCGCCAACGATCGCGGACCGCTTCGAGAGACGGACCACTTCCTCGTGCCGGGCGGAGGCGGACTGCGCGCCTATGCCGGGCAAGCCATCCTGGGCCAGAAGCTGCTCGCGGGGACGCTCGAAATCGCGCACGAGGCCTACCCGCTCTTCGCCTTCGCCGACGTCGGCCGCGTCGAGGCATCGGGCCTCGGGGAGGAAGGCCGTCGCGAGCTCACCCCTATGGAGAACGAGTCGCTTGCCGACGCCGGGATCGGATTCCGCTACGGCCCGCTCGAGGTCGCGTTCCCGTTCTGGAAGAGCCACCCGGCGGAGGACGAGAGTCCCTGGAGGTTCCGGTGGACCTTCTCGATCGGCCCGGTCACGGTGCCGAGTCCCTGACCACCGCCATGCCGGAAACGCCCGAACGCGTCCGGGAGTACGTCCGACACGAGCCTGCCTTCCACGCGCACGATCCCGCGGCCGCGCTCGCCGCGGCCACGCTCATCGAGTGGATCCTCGCGCGCGCCCCATTTCTTCGCGTGGAGCACGTGGGCAGCACGGCGGTTCCGGGCTGTGGAGGCAAGGGACGAATCGACCTCCTCGTTGCCTACCCGGAGGGACGGCTCGACGACGCGAAACGAGCCCTGGCTGCCCTGGGGTTCCAGCCGCAGCAATCGCGCGAGCCGTTTCCCGAGGAGCGTCCGATGCGAGTGGGGAGCATGGAGTGGCATGGGAGGCTCTTTCCCGTGCACGCGCATGTGGTGGCGGCCTCGTCTCCGGAAGCGGCGGAGATGCTCCGGTTTCGCGATCTTCTTCGCGCGGACGCTTCGCTCCAGCGGGCGTACGAAGACGAGAAGAGGAGGATCTTGGAGGAGGGAGTGCTCGACGGACTGGACTACGCGCGCCGCAAGGGTGACTTCATCCGCCGCGCGCTCGGCGTGTCGAGCCGGCCCGACCCTGGCGAGAGTGCCTGAGCTTGTGGCAGGCTTGTAGGGAGGCGCCCGCCCCGGTTTCCGCAGGAACC
>DASTBC010000183.1 GCA_035712245.1 Candidatus Eisenbacteria bacterium | reverse complement strand
CGCGGGATCGGAGGGATCGAACACGAGCGCGCCGAGGGGCGTCACGAATCCCGCCATGAAGCGCGCGAAGGACTCCGCCCAGCCGCGCCCGGGCGCGTACGCGTCACGGAGCGGCGAGAGAAGCCCGTCCCGAAACGGGGTGTCCGGAAGGAGCGCCTGGATGCGCTCGAGGAGCGGCGACACGCCCGCTCCGAGCCGGATGCGCGAGAACGACACGGAAGGCGGCACTCCGTTCTGCGGGTACTCGAGGAGCGTGGGCTGTAGCTCCGCGCCATCCGAGACCCAGGTGCGGCGAACCTCCTCGAAATCGTGATCGTCCGAGGCGACCCAGAAGATCGGAACCGCGGGCCGCCCGGTCGCCGCCTCGATGTCGCGCGCCAGATGGATCGCGGTCATCGCCTTGTAGAGCGTGTAGAGCGGGCCGCCGAACAGGCCGGGCTGCTGCCCCGCGACCACGACCACCGCGCGCGGATCCTCGAAGCGCCGGATGGACTCGCGCGAGACCGTGCCGAACCCGATCCGCTCGGCCTGATCCCGGAGGATCGACGCCACGCGGGCGCGCCGGTCCGCGGGATACCCGCGGGCGTCCGCGGCTCGCACCATGGCCCCGGGATCGCGGAAGTCGACCGGATAGAACGTCCGCACGCGCTCGGACGCGGTCAGGAAGTCACGGTAGAGCGCGCTCGGACGGAGGAGGTGTTCGAGATCGGCGGCCGTAGGCTACGCCTGCCGGAGCGCCTGCGCGCCCACGAACGGGTTCGTTGCCTTCTCGTGGCCGATGGTGGTGAGGGGCCCGTGTCCCGGGTAGACGACCGTTCCGTCCGGATACGGGAAGATCCGGTCGCGGATCGTGCGAAGGAGCGTGTCCCAGTTTCCACCGGGGAGATCGGTCCGGCCGACGGAGCCCTGGAACAGGACATCGCCCGCGATCAGGCCCTCGGACGTGACGAACGTCACGCTTCCCGGCGAGTGGCCGGGCGTGTGGACGGCGCGGACCTCGAGTCCGGGAAGGCCCACCTCTTCCCCGTCCTCGATCCAGTGCGCCACCGGAACGCCGCCGGGCCAGGTGAAGCCCATGGACAGCGCCTGCGCCGCGGCGCGCTCGTAGAACTGGCGGTCCCCTTCGTGCAGCCACACGGGCGCCTGCGTGGCCTCGTGGAACGCTTTCACCATCACGATGTGATCGATGTGCGCGTGCGTGAGGAGGATCTTGCGGACCGTGAGACGCCGGGATTGGATCGTGTCGAGCACGTGCTCGCTCTCGAGCGACGGGTCGACCACGATCGCGTCCCGCGATCCGGTCACGGTGAGGAGATAGAGATTATTGTCCAGAGGGCCGACCGGGAACCGCTCGACCCTCATGGCTCAACTCTTCGTCGCGGTGATCGCGGTGACCCCGAACATCGGCAGCCCCACCATGTCGACGCTCGAAAATCCGCTCTCTTGCAGGAGGCGACACAGCTCGGCGCGGGTCAGGGCGCCCGCCGAGGACGGTCCGTAGGTCGCGAGCACGTTGAGACGGAAGAGCGCCGCCTCGCGAGGCTCGGCCCGCGACTCCTCGAGCAGGAACTCGGTGACGAGGACGTGGCCGCCCGACCGGAGCGACTGACGCACGTTCTGGAGGATGCCCGGGATGGCGGCACGCCCCCTCCGCGAGAGATGGAGCGGCAGGAGGGCGAGGTCGTACTCGCCGTCCGGCTGGGCGTCGTCGGGATTCCCCGGGAGGAACCGGACCCGGTCGTCCAGCTTCATGGACCGGAAGTACTCCTCGGCCAGGGGCTGGAAGATCGCCTTGTCCTGGATGACGGCGTGGAGCGTCGGATACCGGCGGGCGATGCAGAGCGCGCCGGCTCCGGTGTGGCTTCCCAGGTCGAGGATCTTGGAATAGTCGCTGAACTCGATGTCCAGGATCTCCGCGATCCGGGTCATCATGGCGTAGGCGCCGTTGTGGAAGGCGCGCGCCCACTCCACCTCGATCTGGTCCATCGCCTTCGCATCCGCGGCCGGCGTTCCCGTGCGAATCGTCTCGCGCAGGGAGAGCCAGAGCCCGAAGGACGGATCGCGAAGATAGCGCACGAGTTCCACGTAGGAACCGGGCGAGCCCTCGATGAGGAACGCGTTCGAGACCTCGTCGTTCTTGTACTTCTCGCCGCTCCGGTGCAGGAAACCCAGTGCGCAGTTGGCATCGAGGAGGGCTTCCGCGGCCGCCGGATCGATCCCGGCCTCGGCCGCGACCTCGGCGACCGTCTTGGGACCGCCGAAGAGGATGGTGAAGAGACGGAGATCGACGGCCGCCATGAGCGCCTGGCTCGACCAGAAGCCCGTGGCAACCTGGAGGATGGATGCCGGACTGACTCGTCCGGAAACCGAGAGTGGCCCTGCGGCCCGGCCCATCTGACTCATTCTAAGCTCCTCACTCCCCCCATTTTACGGCATCGGTGCGGAGCCGGCAAGCCACCGCCCTCCTTTGGATGCACGCCGGTGCCCGCGATTCACCCCGGGGCGTCAGAGTAGTTCCCGTTCGGGGTGCCCCGCCCGCGTGCGGGCGGTCGCGAACACCGAGTCGATCTCCTGGACCGCCTTGGTCATGAGGTCGCCGCGCTCGCGGAACGGCACGAAGGCCGCCTTGAACCCGTTCAGGAGCACGTGCCGCACGTCCTCGGGCTCGAGACGGAAGGCACGCACCGCCCGCTCCAGCTCCTGGGTCATGGTCGTCGAGGAGACCAGTCGGTTGTCCGTGTTCAGGGTCACGCGCAGCCCCTCGCGGAGGTACCGCCGGAACGGATGCGACCGGAAGCTCGTCACGGCCCCCGTCTGGACGTTCGACGTCACGCACATCTCGAGCGCGATCCGGTGGTCGTTCACGTACCGGAGGAGCTCCGGATCCTCGCGCAGCCGCGTGCCGTGCCCGATCCGGTGCGCGCCGCAGTAGTGGAGCGCCTGCGCGATGCTCTGCGGTCCAAACGCCTCGCCCGCGTGAACCGTGACGTTCACGTGGTGCTTCACGACATGGTCGAACGCGCGCCGGTGCGCCTTCGCGGGATAGTCCTTCTCCGCGCCCGCGAGGTCGAACGCCACGACGCCCTTCCCGTAGTACGCGACCGCGAGCTCCGCCAGACGGTACGAGAGCCTCGGGCTCAGGTGCCGGATGCCGCAGAGGATCGTGCCGGTGCGAATCCCGTAGCGGCGCCTCGCGCGCTCGAGCCCCGCGGACACCGCCTCGACCGAGTCCTCCATCGTGAGGCGGCGGCGCGTGTGGAGCGCCGGGCAGTACCGCACCTCCATGTAGCGGACCTGCTCCCGGTGCGCGTCCTCGGCGAGCTCGAACGCGGTGCGCTCGAGCGCCTCGCGCTCCTGGAGCACCTTCAGGGTGAGGTCGAAGGCCTTCAGGTACTCGGGGAGGCTGACGCCCGCGGTCAGTCCGGCGAGGAAGTGCTTGAGATCGGGAAGGGTCCGGACGGGAAGGCGAAGGCCCTGCTCCTTCGCGAGGTCGAGCAGGGTCTCGGGCCGGAGCGACCCGTCGAGATGGACGTGGAGGTCCGTCTTCGGGAGCGCCGCGAGGAGCGCGCGACGCTCGAGCGGATCACCCCACCGCGACGTCCGCCGTCGCGGCTGCGAGCGGCGCACCACGGTCTCCCAGGATCGTGTAGTCGAGCCCGCGGAACGCGGGGTGGTCTGCGGCCAGGCGCCGGAAGATCTGCTCGGGTGCCTGGTCGAGGTGAGTCCAGGCGCCCATGGAGCGTCCCAAGTCTTGAAGGATGCGCCAGTCCTCGCGCGTGTCGCCGCGCATCGTGAAGACCTTGGCGGCGCGCTGCACCCTCCCCTGGGAGTTCGTGTAGGTCCCTTCGCGCTCCGCGTAGGAAACGCCGGGGAGCACCCAGTGCGCCCGCTCGGAGACCGGGGACGGCAGGTTGTCGATCACCACGACCAGGGCGGCATTCCCCAGCGCCTTCGCGACGACGGCCGGATCGCCGAACTGCTCGAGCGGACCGCCGCGCAGGAAGAGGAGCGCGCGGATCGTGCCGTCCGCCGCCGCGCGCATCATGTCCGCCAGGCCGAGGCCTCCCGGACCGGGCGCGACGCCGATCGCGCGGGCGCCGCGCGTGTTCGGGTTCTTGTCGCCCTCGATCGTGAAGCGCGGGTAGATGACCGGCGGCTGGGGCCGGAGCGGGAAGTCGAGGTTCGCGATGCCGAGCCCGTCGCGGAAGATCGCGCGGGTCAAGTAGCACTCCTCGTTCGTCAGCTCGCCCGAGCCCACGACGCCCACGGCGGCGGCGCCGTGCTTCGCCAGAATTCCAGAGAGCGCGTCCACGATCGCGGGCATCGCGGCCTGCCAGGTCGTGACGGACACGGCCGTCCCCTCGCGGCGGAGCGGCGCCGTGAAGCGGTTCGGGTGGTGGATCCCCCAGAAGCCGCCGCGTCCGCGGTCGCAGATCCACCACTCGTTCACGTCCATGTTCTCGCGCGCGGTGATCCGGACCACCTCGTTCCGGCGCGGGTGGTATCCCATGGTGACGTTGCACCCCTTGGAGCAGAGCGTGCACACCGACGCGACGGGTTTGAGCTCCCACGGACGAGAACGGAACCGGAAGTCCTTGCTCGTGAGCGCGCCCACCGGGCAGATGTCCGCGATGTTCCCGGCCATCTCGTTCTGGATCTTCCTGCCGGCCACGGTGCCGATGTAGGTCTCCTCGCCGCGCGAGAGCACGGCGATCTCGTCCTCTCCCGCCACGAACTTGCAGAGGTTCACGCAGCGGAGGCAGAGAATGCAGCGGTTCTTGTTGAGCAGGAGCTTCCCGCCCACGTCCTCCTCCGGCCACGTCTGCTTCTCGAACGTGAAGCGGCTCCGGGACGGGCCCATGAGCATCGTGTAGTCCTGGAGCGTGCACTCGCCGCCCTTGTCGCACTGCGGGCAGTCGAGCGGGTGGTGGATGAGGAGGAACTCCATGACCGCCTTGCGCGCCTCGCGCACCTTGGCGGACTGGGTGATGACCTTGAGTCCCTCTTCCACCGGCGTGGCGCATCCCGCGACGAGCTTGGGCCGGCCCTCGATCTCGCAGAGGCAGATCCGGCACACGCCCACCACGGGGAGGCCGGGGTGGTAGCAGAAGTGCGGGACGAAGATACCCGCCTTCTTCCCCGCCTCGATGAGGTTCGTCCCCTTCGGGACCGTCACCTCGCGTCCGTCGATCTGCAGCTTCACGTCCGGCGCCATCGGGAGTCCTCTAGTGGAGCGAGCCGTTGCCCAACGGGCAGCGCTTCTCGCGGATGTGCTGCAGGAACTCGTCCCGGAACTTCTTCGCGAAGCCGCGCGTGGGCCACGCCGCGGCGTCCCCGAGCGCGCAGATCGTGTTCCCCTCGATCTGGTCGGTCACGGAGAGGAGGATGTCGAGGTCCCGCTCCACGCCGTTCCCGGTCTCGATCTTCCAGAGGATCCGCTGCATCCAGCCGCATCCCTCGCGGCACGGCGTGCACTGCCCGCACGACTCGTGCGCGAAGAAGCGCGCCGTGATCCACGCCGCGCGCACCATGCACACGCTGTCGTCCATGACGACCGGGGTGCCGGTTCCGAAGAGGGAGCCCGCGCGCGTGAGCGCGTCGAAGTCCATGGAGATGTCGATCTCGTCGCCGCGGAGCACGGGGCACGACGCCCCGCCCGGGATCACGCCCTTCACGGGACGTCCGCCCGGAACGCCGCCGCCGTACTCGTCGATCAGCTGGCGGAGCGAGATCCCCATCGGCGCCTCGTAGACGCCGGGTTTGTTCACGTGTCCCGAGAGGCCGTAGAGCTTGGGGCCGGTGTTCCGCTCGGGCCCGATCCCCGCGAACCACTCGGCGCCGCGCTTCACGATGTGCGGCACGCAGGCCAGGGTCTCGACGTTGTTCACGACCGTCGGGCAGCCGAAGAGCCCCACCACGGCCGGGAACGGCGGCTTGAGCCTCGGCTCTCCGCGCTGGCCCTCGATCGACTCGATGAGCGCGGTTTCCTCGCCGCAGATGTAGGCGCCCGCGCCGAGGTACATCGTGACCTCGCAATCGAAACCCTTCCCGAGGATGTTCTTCCCGATGAGCTTCGCGGCGCGGGCCTCGTCGATCGCGGCCTGCATCACGCGGCACTCGTGCGCGAACTCGCCGCGGATGTAGATGTACGCGCGGCTCGCCCCGATGGCGTACGCGCCGATCAGGGTTCCCTCGATCACCTGGTGGGGATCCTTCGCGCAGAGGAGCCGGTCCTTGAAGGCGCCGGGCTCGCTCTCGTCGGCGTTCACGCAGAGGTACTTCGGCTTGTCCTTCGACTTCGGGACGAAGCCCCACTTGGTGCCGGTCGGGAATCCGGCGCCGCCGCGGCCTCGCAAGCCGGAGCGCTTCACGAGGTCGATGACCTCGTCGGGGCTCTTCCCCAGGGCGGTCTCGAGCGCCTCGTAGCCGCCGTGCTTCCTGTAGACCTTCAGGGTGTGCGAATCGGGCAGGTCGACCGTGGCGGTCAGCACGCGTCCGTTCGCGCTCGGGCTCGAGCTCATCTCAGCGGTCCACCTCCCCCAGAACGATGTCGATCGAGCCGATGCACGCCACCGTGTCCGCGACCATGCGCCCGATGCTCATCGATTCGAGCGCCTGGAGATTGATGAAGGACGGCGGCCGCACGCGCACCCGGTACGGGAGCGCGGTGCCGTCGCTCACCACGTAGAAGCCCAGCTCGCCCTTGGGCGACTCGATCGAGAAGTACGAATCTCCGATGGGCGGGCGGAACCCCTCGGACATGATCTTGAAGTGGAAGATCAGCTCCTCCATTCCCTTCTTCACGTCCTCGCGCGACGCCGGGAAGAGGTACGGGTTGTTCGCGCGGACGGGCCCGGGCTTCAGGCGGTCGAGCCCCTGCCGGACGATCCGGAGCGACTGCTTCATCTCCTCGATGCGGCAGAGGTAGCGGTCGTAGACGTCGCCGTTCTTCCCGACCGGGACGTCGAAGTCGTAGGTCTCGTACCCGCAGTAGGGCATCGCCTTCCGCACGTCGTAGCTGCAGTCGCTCCCCCGCAGGGTCGGCCCCGTGACGGAGAGCGCGAGCGCCTGCTCCCGGGTGATCGTGCCCACCCCGATCGTGCGCTTCATCCAGATCCGGTTCTTCGTGAGCAGGTTCTGGTACTCGGCGAGGGCCGTCGGGAACTCGTCCACGAACTTCTTCACGTGCGGCACGAACGTGTCCGGCACGTCCTGGAAGAAGCCGCCCACCCGGAAGTAGCTCGGCGTCATGCGCGAGCCCGCGACCATGTCGTTCACGTCGAGGAGCTTCTCGCGCTCCCGGAAACAGTAGAGGAAGACGCTCATCGCGCCGAGGTCGATCGCGTGGGTGCCGAGCCACACCAGGTGCGAGGAGATGCGCGCGAGCTCGAGCAGGATCACCCGGAGCACCTGCGCGCGCTCGGGGATCTCGAGGCTCATGATCCGCTCGACCGCGCCCACGTACGCCATGTTGTTGCCGAGGGGCGACAGGTAGTCCATCCGGTCTGTGACCGTGAGGGACTTCGTGTAGCTCTTCGACTCCATGATCTTCTCCATGCCCGTGTGGAGGTATCCCATCACGGGCTTGAGCGCGACCACGGTCTCGCCGTCGAGCTCGATCACGAGCCGCAGCACCCCATGGGTCGAGGGGTGCTGCGGCCCCATGTTGATCGTGATCGTCTTGAATTCGGGAGCGGTGGTGGAGGACATCCGTGTCGGCCGCTACATCGGTCCGGGGTTGGGGGGGAGCACGCCCGACCCGGGGGTCGTCTGCCCGGAGTCCTTCACGGCGCCGGTC
>DASTBC010000182.1 GCA_035712245.1 Candidatus Eisenbacteria bacterium | reverse complement strand
GATCGGCGTGGCGTCGATCTATTTGGGCCTCGGAGGCGGCGCGTTTGCACCCCGGACGGACTACCCGGCCGGCCCTGGGGTCACTTCGGTCGCGATCGGGGACCTGGACGGAGACGGCGCACTGGATCTCGCCACCGGTGGACTCGGCGGCCTCTTCGTTCTTCTGGGGCTTCCGGGTGGGAGCTTCGGACCGCCCTCGGCTCATTCGGGGTTCTCGCCGCGACGCGTCCAGATCGGCGACATGGATGGTGACGGCCGTCCGGACTTGGCGTTCGGCATCATCCAATTGGTCGGCGTCACCCCCAACACAGGCCCAGCGCTCGCCGTAAATCATGCCCCGGCCATCACCGCCAGCGGTTCCCTGACGGTCCCGCCTGGAACGCCCGTGCATCTGATGGCCACAGCCATGGACGCGGACCCCCTTCAGAAGGTCACGATCACGTCTACGGTGAGTCCGCCAGCGCCGTGGCTCGTACCGGCGGGCGGCGTCTCGGCGTTACTGCCCGTGGTCACGGCCTCCCGATCCGGGACACCCGGGGCGTCGGACGGAGGCACGTACACCATCACCTGGACGTCCATCGACAATTCGACGGGCGCGGCAACCGGGACGGCGACCACGGTCGTGACCGTTCCAAGCACCAATCAGCCCCCGATCGTGAGCATCGCTTCCCCGCCCAGCGGCGCCGTCTTTGCGGTGGGGATACCCGTTTCCTTCACGGGGTCCTTTACCGACGACGCGGGGGACACGCACACGGCGACTTGGTCGTTCGACGCACTCAGCACGCCCGGCATCGTGAACGAGGCTACCGGAGCGGTCGCAGCGTCCTACACCTTCACCGCCGCGGGTGTATACAGCGTGTCGCTCACCGTGACCGACAACCATGGGGCCTTCGGGACCGCGAACACCGTTGCGGAATTCTCGGCGATGGTGGTCATCTACGACCCGGATGCCGGGTTCGTGACCGGTGGCGGGTGGATCCCTTCGCCGGCGGGCGCTTATCCCGTGGATCCGAGCCTGGCGGGAAAAGCCAATTTCGGATTCGTGTCCAAGTACAAGAGAGGTGCAACCGTCCCGATTGGCGAGACGGAATTCGCCTTCAATGTCGCAAATCTGTCCTTCCACAGCGCCACCTATGAATGGCTCGTGATCGCAGGACAGAAGGCGCAGTACAAGGGTTCGGGAACGATCAACGGCACGGGCAACTACCGGTTCATACTCACGGCGACGGACGGACAGACCAACGGCGGCGGAGGATTCGACAAGCTTCGGATGAAGATCTGGAACGACGCCACATCAGAGATCGTCTACGACAATCAGGCTGGAGACCCGGACGGGGCAAGCCCGGTCACGGCTCTCGGTGGCGGCTCGATCGTCATTCACACGTCGAGCGGGAACGCGGGCGATTCACCGACGACTCTGGAAACGATGAAGAAGTTCGCGCTTCTGCCCAATACTCCGAATCCGTTCAATCCGGAGACCTCGATCCCGTACGAGGTCGCGGCGACGACCCGGGTCCGGATTCGAATCTTCGACTCGTCGGGCCGCCTGGTCGCGAACGTGGTGGACGGCGTTCAGAACCCGGGTCGGTATGCCGCCACGTGGAGCGGTCGCACACGGTTCGGCTCGCCCGCCGCGAGCGGAATCTACTACGTGCTCATGGAGGCGGCCGACCACCGCGAGAAACGGGCCATCGTCATGCTGAAGTAGAGATCACCCAGGATACTGCGAACGAAGGGGGCGCCCACCAACTGTGAGCGCCCCCTTCTCGACCCCGAGCGGCCCTGTGGTAACCCGAGCATCGACATCTCTGTTCGCTGCACGTCTTCCTGTTCCACGTGCTTCTCAGGCGGGGATCGCGCCGCGCCGTCGCAAGACGGTAGGCGCCGTAGAAGTCCGACCAGCGGTGCTTCGGAGCCGTCGGCTCATACGCGCCGTGATACTTCTCCGCCTCCTGCAATAGCTCGGTCAAGGTAGTCACGTCCAGCGTGCCGAATCCCCGTCCGGGAATTCGGGTCGTGATCTCCCGGAGCAGCCAGCGATTGTCGGGATCGCTGAACGTGGCCAGCGAGGCGTAGATGTGACGCTGGGGATCGGGCCGCTCGCCTAGCCGTCCGGGCCGACGTGAAAGACCTCGCTCACCTCCAGATGGACGGCAGGTCCCCAAACGTCCAGCGCCGCCGGAGACCCATCTCGTAGGTGCGTTGGCGGGCTGGGACTTGGCCCAGCGGGCGCTGTTGGAGGTGCGGATCTTGGAAGGCAGTCGCTCGATCACCTGAGCTGAGGGCCCAACTCTTCGCAGGTGGGGAACTTAGCATAGACGCGACGGCGAGCGCCTGCCGATTGGACAGTCGGTCCATCGTCGCCCTCCTATGCGAGCAGCGGTTCAGCCACATACGCCGACGGGGATTCCCGAATCGCGCTGATCTTTCGCTGTAACTTATCCCGACCCTGAAGGACTATGGTTCGGCGTCTACATCCACGCCCCCGCCGGCGCCACCGTTGGCCGGCGTGCAGCCCGTGAAGGGAAGCACCCTCGAAGTTCACGGCGTACACGGAGGAGGATCTATGAAGAGGGCCAAGTATCTCCTTTCAGGGCTGACAGTTCTTCTGCT
>DASTBC010000181.1 GCA_035712245.1 Candidatus Eisenbacteria bacterium | reverse complement strand
TCCGTTTTTGGCGGCGTCGGCGAGCGCACCCGCGAGGGCCGCGACCTCTACAACGAGATGTCGGAGTCGAAGCTGTCCGACGGCAACAGCGTGCTTTCGAAGACGGCGCTGGTGTACGGACAGATGAACGAGCCGCCGGGCGCCCGCGCCCGCGTGGCCCTCTCGGCCCTCACCTGCGCCGAGCACTTCCGCGACGAGGAAGGGCAGGACGTGCTGCTCTTCGTCGACAACATCTTCCGCTTCACCCAGGCGGGCTCGGAAGTGTCGGCCCTCCTCGGCCGCATCCCTTCGGCCGTCGGTTACCAGCCGACCCTGTCGACCGAGATGGGCGCGCTGCAGGAGCGCATCACGTCGACCAACAAGGGCTCGATCACCTCGGTGCAGGCCATCTACGTGCCCGCCGACGAGTTGACCGACCCCGCCCCGGCGACCGCGTTCGCGCACTTGGACGCGACGACGGTTTTGTCGCGCGCGATTTCGGAGCTCGGCATCTACCCCGCCGTCGATCCGCTCGACTCGACGAGCACGATGCTCTCTCCCGGCGTGGTCGGGGACGAGCACTACAATACGGCGCGCGCCGTGCAGCGAACGCTGCAGCGTTACAAGGATCTGCAGGACATCATCGCGATCCTCGGCATCGACGAGCTCTCGGAGGACGACAAGCTCACCGTCGGCCGCGCGCGCCGCATTCAGCGGTTTTTGTCGCAGCCGTTCTTCGTCGCCGAGGTGTTCACGGGGACGCCGGGGCGGTACGTGAAGCTCGAGGACACGATCCGCTCGTTCAAGCAGATCGTGGACGGCAAGTGCGATCACATTCCCGAGCAGGCGTTCTACATGGTCGGGACGATCGAAGAGGTCTACCAGAAGGCGGAGCAGATGGGGGTCGGCGCGGCGGCCTAGGGCTGACGCGGCGGCTCCGGCCGCCGCTTCCCCCGGGTCCCCCGGCACGCGAACATGGCGGAGAACACCTTCACCTTCCGGCTGGTCACGCCGCAGAAGCTTTTGCTGGAGACGCAGGTCATCTCGCTCCAGGTGCCCGGTTCCGAGGGGTATCTCGGCATCCTCGCGCACCACGCGCCGCTGATCACGGCGTTGAAGGCGGGCAGGCTGGACGTGCGGGACGCGACGGGCCACGTGACGAGCTACGACGTCACCGGCGGCTTTCTCGAGGTCTCGAACAACCGCGCATCCGTGCTGGCCGATTCCGCGGAGCCGCACGCCTCGTAGGTTCAACGCTCCGGTCTCGGCCGGACTTCGCGTCCCGCAAGGAGATGGAGCGGGTTCCCGAATCGGGTTCGGCAACTTGCCCCGGGGCAAGTCGTGTCGCGTACGCAAGACAGGTGACCTCAGATCAACTTGCCCCGGGGCAAGTTCAGACCGCACGTGTCAGGCCCGGCGCTGACCCCCCGCGAAAGCCCGGCGCTGATTCCCCGCGAAAGCCCGGCGCTGACTCCACGCGAAAGCTCCGGCGCTGACTCCGCGCGAAACATCTGACCCTTCGTCCGACCTCAAGCCGTAAACTTCCGTTTGCGTATGCGTGTACTGGGACTCGAAACATCATGTGACGACACGGGGGCGGGGATCGTCGAGGACGGGCGGCTCCTCGCGCATGTCGTGGAGTCGCAGGAGGTGCACGTCGTCTATGGCGGCGTGGTGCCGGAGTACGCCTCGCGCGCGCACATCACGCTCCTTCCTCGGGTCGTCCAGCAGGCGCTGGACCGTGCCGGGCTCACGCTCGACCAGATCGACGCGGTGGCGGCGACGCTGGGACCGGGGCTCGTCGGATCGCTGCTGGTGGGAATCGAGTTCGGGAAGGGGCTCGCGCTCGCGCGCGGGATTCCGTTCGTCGGCGTCAATCACGTCGAGGCGCACCTGGTGTCGGCGGGGATCGAGAACGAGCTTCCATATCCCTTCCTCGGGATGATCGCGTCCGGGGGGCACACCGAGATCTATCACGTCACGAAGCCCGGCTCCGCGCGGAGGCTCGGCTCCACGCGGGACGACGCGGCGGGAGAGGCGTTCGACAAGGTGGGCAAGCTCCTGGGGCTCCCGTATCCCGGGGGGCCGCACGTGGACCGGCTCGCGCGCGAGGGGAACGACCGCGCGGTCGAGCTGCCGGTCGCGAAGCTCGAGCCGGGTTCGCTCGACGTGAGCATGAGCGGGCTCAAGACCGCGGTGAAGCTCCTCGTCGACCGCGAGCCGAAGCCGATTCCCGACCCGCGCGCGCGCGACATCGCGGCTTCCGCGGAGCGCGCGATCGTCACCGCGCTGATCGAGCGGCTCGAGCAGGCGCTCGACCGCCACTCCTCGCGCGCGCTGACCGTCGCGGGCGGATGCGCGTGCAACACGCGCCTGCGCGCCGAGGCCGCCCGCATCGCGGCCGCGCGCGGGATCCCGGCGCTCTTCCCCTCCCCGCCGCTCTGCCGCGACAACGGGGCCATGATCGCCTACGCGGGGTGGCTCCTCCTGGGGCGCGGGGAGTCGACTCCGCTCACCTCGACCGCGATCCCCAATCTGGACGCCTTCGCGTCCGCACAAGCCTAAGCAGCGCAACCATCTAGGAACCGCTCCTCGCCGGACCGGGCGCGAGCCCCCGAACCGCTTCCCGCTCAAGAACCAGCCCGCCCAGGTCGAATAATCCCAACGAGCAAGCCAACTTCCCGCCGCTCCCGCATCCAGGGCAGGGCGCCGGAATGCGGCATTCCGTTCGCGCAGAAGCCGTTCACCACGGAGCCATGGCGTGACGCAGAACCCCACGTCGGACGTCGGACGCATCCTCGTCATCGAGGACGAGCCGCGCCTCCGGCAGATCCTCAAGATCCAGCTCGAGAACGCCAAGGACGTGCGTTACGAAGTGCGCACGGCCGAGGACGGGCTCAAGGGGCTGGAAGAGGTCCGCCGGGATCCGCCGGATCTCATCCTGCTCGACGTGATGATGCCGGGAATGGACGGCTACGACGTCTGCAAGCGGCTCAAGTCGGATCCGCTGACGAGCCGCATCCCGATCATCCTCCTCACCGCGAAGTCGAACTACGAGGACCGCCTCCAGGGGCTCGAGTCCTATGCCGACGACTACATCACGAAGCCATGGGAGCAGCCCGAGCTCCTCCTGCGCGTGCGGAACCAGCTCAAGACGCGGCGCGCCCAGCTCCAGTCGAACGCCCTCACCGGCCTTCCCGGCAACGTGCTCATCGAGACCGAGCTCACCCGGCGCATCCAGGCCAAGGAGAAGTTCGCGTTCCTCCACATCGATCTCGACTACTTCAAGTCGTTCAACGACTACTACGGCTACGCGCGCGGCGACTTCCTGATCCGCTTCACGGCCTCGCTCCTCCACGAGATGCTCGCGGTCCACGGCGGCGATCGCGACTTCGTCGGGCACATCGGGGGAGACGACTTCGTCGTCATCACGACCCCGGAGCGGTCCTCCGCCGTGGCCGAATCGATCCGTGGCGAGTTCGACCGACGTATCTCCGATCAGTACGATCCCGAGGATCGCGAGCGCGGCTACATCACCGTGCTCTCGAGCCGCCAGGGC
>DASTBC010000180.1 GCA_035712245.1 Candidatus Eisenbacteria bacterium | reverse complement strand
CGTCCGGGCCCGATCTCCCGTCTCGCTCCTTCGTAGGTCTCGAGGTGGACGCGCTTCAGGCACTGGAGACCCGCGACGATGCGGGACTTCGAGAGCGGCGGGAGCGCGCCGGTCCCGGGGGCGCCGGGAGTCTTCACACCGCTCACGTTCGCGCTCCCTCTCGCGCCGCCGCGCGGCCGACCGAAGCCACGTACTCGTCCACGTCGAACTTGCGGGCCGCGCCCGACGCGGTCATCGGACGGATGAAGCCGAGCACGGGCCGCTCGGGAGGCCACGGGCGGTCGTGCTTCCCGCAGATCGCCCAGGCGATGCCCGCATATCCGTTGGGATCCCGTCCATCCAGCTCGTGGCGGTCGTTCAGCTCGACGGCGACACGGTAGGCGTCCGCGGGGGTGGGGGTCCAGTCGAGGAGGCGCTTCGCCCAGTACATCCGGAGGTAGCCGTGCATCCGTCCCGTCGCGACCATCTCGAGCTGAGCCGCGTTCCAGAGCCGGTCCGACGTGGCCCCCGCCTCCAGCGCCTTCTCGCTGTAGATCCGCTCCCGCGGATCGCGCGCGTGCCGCGTGAGCGTGCGGAGCGCCCAGGGCTCGCCGCACTCGACGCGGTCGTACCGCGGGTTGCGGGCCACGAAGTTGACCGCAAGCTCCCTCCGCACGATCAGCTCCTCGAGGAACGCCCGGCGGGCCTCCCGCGGAGCGCGGGCGCGCCGGACGGCCAGCGCGACCTCGTGCGGCCCGAGCTGTCCGAAGTGGAGATAGGCCGAGAGCCGGCTCGTCCCCGGGAGATCGGGACGGTTCCGGTCCTCGTGATAGCGCGGCAGCGCGGACGTGGTGAAGCGGCGCAGCGTCCGGAGCCCGGCCGCGCGACCGCCCCTCACCCGGCGCAACGGAGCGGCCGAGCGGTCGAGCGGTAGCGTGGTCAGGAGATCGCGCGCGTCGAAGGGCGCCGAACGTGGCCGATCGCTACGGGCGAACGCGGCCTTGCATCTCGGGCGGCCCAGGGGCTTCAGGTACCGGCGCAGGAGTTTCCGTATCTTGGGGCGAAGTGTGCGCGCGGCGTACTCTTCCCGGTCGAAGTGGCAGGAAGGCACGATCACGTCCGAGTCCACGGTCCAGAAGGGTACGCGGAGGTTCCGCGCCGCTCCGTCGCGCCAGGACTCCGGCTCCCGCAGCGGATTCTCGTCCCCGACGACGAGTGCCGGCGCAACCTCCTCGCAGAAGCGGAGGAGCGAGTGGTGCGGGTACGGCCGGAACACGAAGGCCGCGCCCCGAGCCTCCACGTGACGGGCGGCCTCGGGAATGCCGTCCAGGAGGAAGGCGTAGTGGCGCGCGTTCGCCCGAGGGTATCGGGGATGGAGCCCGAAATGGACGGCGAGCGGCAGGCCCAGGGCGTTCGCCGCGTCGATCGCGACGTTCAGGGCCGGGTTCTCGCGGCCGCGCTGGGACCGCTGCATCCAGTAGACGACGCAGCGGGGCCGCGCGGACGGCTTGTCGTCACGTCGCACGCGAATACGAGGGTCGGACACGAAGGAGTCGAGCGCGTTCACCGAATCACCGGGAGCGTTTCCTCACGTGAGGCGCCGGACGCGACGGGCCGGGCGAACCTCACGAGATGCGAAATGGAGCCCGCCGCGCCGGCGTGCCCATTATAGCCTGGGCTGAGGTAAGATGTCCGCCCGTGAGCGCTTCCCCTGATCCCATCTCCTTGTTCGAAGAGTGGTTCCAGGCCGCGAGCCAGGTCGTGCTCCCCGAGCCCTCGGCCGCCGCGCTCGCCACGACGGGGCCCGACGGCCGCCCCTCGGTCCGGATGGTCCTGGTGCGCGGCGCCGATCACCGGGGCTTCGTCTTCTACACCAACCTGGAGAGCCGGAAGGGACTCGACCTCGGCGCGGCGCGATCCAACCCGGGAGGAGAAGGCGGCGGCGTCCCCGTCTCGCTCTGCTTCTACTGGCCCCCACTCGCTCGGCAGGTGCGAATCGAGGGAACGGCGAGTCCCGTGACCGCGGCGGAGGCGGACGCCTACTGGGCGACCCGTCCGAGACCGAGCCAGGTCGCCGCGTGGGCTTCCCCCCAGAGCCGGCCGCTCCCGGGCGGCCGCGCGGAGCTGGACCGCCGCTTCGACGAGATGGATCGCAAATTCGCCGGAGGCCCCGTGCCGCGTCCACCGTTCTGGTCGGGGTTCCGCGTGACCCCGGAGCAGATCGAGTTCTGGGAAGGACGCGAGAACCGACTGCACGATCGCCTTCTCTTCCGTCGCGAGGGAGGAAGCTGGAAGCGCGACACGCTCGCACCGTAGCGGCGGCGTCCAGGCCCGGAACGCGCCTCGAGGTCCGGCTCGGATGGCTGGGGCTCGCGTCGTGCGCGGCGGACCTGCTCAGCGTGCTCCTCAAGACGGGCGCGTATCCTCGCGGCGTCACGTGGGGAGACGTGATCGAGATCGCGGGCGTCTTCCTCGTGCTCGGCCTGTATGCATGGGTCGCGGCGGCGCTCGTCTCCCCTCCATGGGGAGCTCGGGGCTCCACCGGCCCCGTATCGGTCCTCTTCCTTCTGGCGTTCACGAGCTACGCGCTCGGTCACGGGATCCACGTCGCCGCAAATTCCATTCACGACACGATGCTCGCGACGGACGCGCGGGACGCCTGGGGACTCGCGACGTTCTGGGACGAATGGATGGGGCACGTGCCGGTGGATCTGGCGCGCATCCTGTTCGTGATGGCGCTTCTCCTGCTGGAGCGGAAGCGCGCGGCGGAGTGGCGCGCGGCCGCTCCGGATGCGGCGGCCAGCATGCCGGGGTCCCTCCGAGTGCTCCACATCGCGGGAGCCCTGACGTACGGGTTCATCTACTTCGCGACCGCGGTCGAGGGCCAGACCGTGCTTCTCGCGCTTCCCTTCTGCGCGGCGCTCGCGGTCCACGGCTTCGCGGCACGTTCGGTTCCGCCGGCAAGCGCCCCCGTCCGGACCTTCTTCACGGCGGCGGCCCTGGTGTCGCTTCTCCTGTTCGCGATCTGGGGGGTGTGGCAGCGGGGGTTCCCCGAGTTCACGCGCGCCGGCGTCCTCTAGAGGCGTATACTGGTCTCGTCTCTCCCGTCCCGCGCGCAGCCACCCGATCGAGGAGAAGTCCATGCACGCCCGCTCCACGGGTCCGCTCGCCCTTTTCCTGTTCGTTCTTCTGTCCTTCCTCCCAGGATGCTCCGATGAGGACGGAAGCGGGCTCCTCCAGGAAGTCGTGCTGGAGCTTCCCCCGACCCTCGGGACGGTCTGGCCCAACGACGACGGGCGCTCCTGGAGCTACCGGCTGGACCAGCGCGGCTGGGACGAGGTGCCTCCCACGGTCTACGCCGCTCCGGAGTCGATCCCGCCCATTCCGACCCTGGATGAGGTCGAGAGCCTCCTGGGGAACCACCCCATCGGACCAAACCCGGTCCTCGATGCCGCGGGGTACCGGATGCAGTTCCTCGGGATGAAGACCACGGAGTCCGGAGCGGTGGGTCAAAATCTGGTGACCGAGATGTACGAGCTCCCGGCGACCTCCGCGACTTCGAACCTCGTGTCGGTTCGCCCGGGCGCGGGATTCTGGCTCTCTCTCGCCCGGGCGAGGCCCGATCTCCTCCCCCGGATCGCGGCACGATGGCCGGAGGTCGGCCGCCGCGCCGCAACGGCCGGAGCGGACTTCGCGGACGTGGATCCGCCCCTCTACCTCTTCGGGTACGCCTGGACGAAGACGTCGCAGTACATCGGAAGCTACGGCGATCTGAACACGAGCCTGTCCTGGAAGTACCTCGAGGCGAACCTCGAGCCGGGGCACGAGTTCACGCTCCAGCTCGTCCCCGATCTCGCGGACAACGTGTTCCTCCACGCACGGGTGCTCCGGGAGCGCACCGTGACCACCGTGCTGGGGGATCACCCGAGCGCGATCGACGTGCTCTACATGGTCGATTACGGGGTGAACGAGGTGTTCGACAGTCAGATGAATGCGATCGGATATGCCCACTCCTACGACTACGGCACCATCACCTATGCGCCGTTCGTCGGCCCCGTGGCCACGTACGAGAGGAGTCTGATCTACGCGGGCGAGACGCAGCACCCGGGTTGGCGTGAGTTGACCGGGGCGATCACCGACGTCCAGCCGCGCGGAACACTTCCCTAGCGCCTGAAACGAAAGGCCCCGGCGAGGTCCCGCCGGGGCCTTGTACCTTCCTCGATGATCCGGCTCGGCCGCTACGCCCTCGACACGCGCGCCGGGCGGCGCTCCTCGACCGGACCGCCGTTCACCTGCCGCCAGAACATGGCCGGATTCGTCTGGCGCAGACGGGCGGTCTCCGAGATGGAGTGGAAGCAGAACGCCACGCCGCACCCGGTCACGATCCCCGCCATGAGATCGCCGCGCTCGGCACCCGCCGCGAAGATCCACGCGCAGATCACGGCCACGCCGACCACCACGTTGACCAGAACCGTGGTGACCCAGTCGCTCGACGTGCTGAAGCCCGGGACCACCTCGAGGTGCCCGAGCCGCGTGAACCACTGCGGGCCGTTCGTCTGGCTCTCCATGAACTCCTTCACGTAGCCGGCGATCAGGCGCACCTGCTGGCGGCTGTGGATCGCGGCGTAGTAGCCGAACGCCACGGCGAAGATCACGGGGATCATGAGGCTCGAGCTCCGCGCCTCGATTCCCCACGAGAGGAGCACCGCCGCGACCAGTCCGGACGCGGTCCAGCACAGGACCGAGGTCCGCTCCGCGTCCCGGCCCCTCTTCATGAGCGCTTGATATTCCGAAGACTCCCAGTCGCCGTAGGCGGCCATGGCAACCCTCCGTTCCGGTCCAGGTCTTGTCGCGTGAGCCGCCCCCTGCGGCCCGCGTTCTCGTGTCTATCGGCACGCAGGGGCTCCTGATTGAGGGTGTGATCGGAGGGCAACCGTGACGCCTGAGGGTCACACTTCCTCGAGCCGGGCCGGAGCGCGATCGGAGCGGACAACCTTCACAGTATCAATCACTTGAGGCATCGGAAGATCGAGTGGCATGCACGTTGCCCTAGCAGCGAACCGGCACCAGGGGAACGTCCCCGAGGCCGGAAAGGAGCAACGCATCATGAGGCTCATGCAACTCAGAGATACCGCGCTCGCCGGGCTCCTCGGCGCCGCGCTTCTTCTCGGGTCCCCTGGATCGAGTGACGCCGAGCCCGGAAAGGGAAAGGGCAACGGCAAGGGATGGCGCGACCGTGACGAGAAGCGGGTGGAGCGGAGGGTGGAGCGCTCGCGCGGGAGCAAGGCCTTCCGGAGCGTGGAGCGACGGTCCCAGGAGAGGCGCTCCGTCCAGCGGAGCGCGCCCCGGCGCAGCGAGGACCGGGTGAGCAGCAGCTCGAGGGGCCGGATCGAGGATCGCGCGTGGAGCAGGCCGCGGTCCAGCTCGTCGCGGCGAAGCGAGGGGCAGGCGGTGCGGCGCGCTCGCGAGAACAGGGATCGGGTGGTGGTGCGGGACGGTGGAACGCGCGAAACGCGGTTCTATGAGCGTGGCGGCCGGGTCGTTGGGTCCCGTGAGGTCGATCGCGACTACTCGTATCGGGCGCCCAGCAGGACCCGCGTGCAGACGAGCTATCGCGCTCCGCGGTGGTCGGGCGGCAGGTACTACACCGGCGCTCGATACCACACGGTCTATCGCGGGTATCCGGTGTATCGCGAGTACGTGAGTTACCGCTACGCGCCCGCGTACGCGCCGGCCTACGGGTGGCGGTACTACTGCGCTCCGCGCTACGACTACCACACGCACGTGGTCTACGTGCAGCCGGTTCGGTTCTTCGTCGCGGCGGACTTCATGATCGGCGGCGTGGGCATCTCGGCCCGGTACGTGGATCCGGGCCCCGTGTACGGCTGCAACTTCTGCGATGCGCGATTCGGGAGCTATCACGCGTACGAAACTCACGTCGAGCACGACTGCGGCCACCTTCCGCACGGATACCGCGTGTACGCCGACGACTGGCATGACGAGGTGTGGGACGGGCACGACGAGTACGACGACGGCTACTACGAGGAGTAGGACGACTCATCGCGGTCGAACACCGATGGTACGGGTTGGCGTCCGGCAGCGCCGGCCCTGACCGAGGGGAGGGTGGAACATCACCCTCCCCTCTTGACTTTGGCTCCCACGGGCGTACCGTGGAGGGTGCCGGCCGAAGGATGCCGGCGCGAAGCCCCGGAAGGAGGGGCACGGGGAACCCGGCACGGCCGGAGGCCTCGAAAGCGGCCCCGGCCCAGTGGACGCCAGGCTCCCACGAGGCGGCCAGCGCGACGTGCTCGTCGCGCTGGCTGTTTTCATGAGCCCCCGAGAGTGCTATCCTCGCCAGCCGTCCACGCGTCTCCGTCGTCACATTGCGAGTCTTTGATTTCGGAGGGATCCGATGGCCCAGGTGGCCGAGGCCGTTTCAGGTCAGGAAGCTCGCGCGACCGACCGCCGCGACCCCTGGTGGCTCGCTCCGGTGGCCGTCGCAACGGGGCTCGGTATCGTGGGCCTCTACCTCTTCTGGGCCGCGGCCCAGAACGCGCACTTTCGTTTCGGCAACTATCTCTCGCCGGTCTACTCGCCGGAGATCCACCCCGCGTGGTGGCCCCTGTCGCCGGCCTTCCTGATCCTGATCCCGCCGCTCCTCTTCCGGACCACCTGCTACTACTACCGGAAGGCGTACTACCGGGCCTTCTTCTGGGATCCGCCCGCGTGCGCGGTGGGCGAGCCCAAGCGGACGTACACGGGCGAGCAGAAGTTCCCGTTCATCCTCCAGAACATGCATCGCTTCGCGCTCTACCTCGCGCTCTTCTGGCTCATCTTCCTCTGGTACGACGTGTACGAGGCCTTCTTCCACTTCGAGGACGGATTCGGGGTCGGCCTCGGGTCGGTCTTCATCCTCCTGAGCACGCTCACGCTGACGCTCTACACGGTCTCCTGCCACTCCTGGCGTCACATCGTCGGCGGGAAGCTCGACTGCTTCTCGTGCTCCGCTTCCGCGCGGGCGCGCCACGGCATCTGGCAGCGGGCGACGTGGCTCAACGCGCGGCACCCGCTCTATGCCTGGATCTCGCTCTTCTCGGTGGCGATCGCCGACCTCGTGGTGCGGCTCCTCTCCATGGGCGTGATCCGCGACGTGAGGCTCCTGTGAGCGCGCGCGAGACGCACGACTACGACGTCCTGGTGATCGGCGCCGGAGGCGCGGGCCTCCGCGCCGCGATCGAGGCCTCCGCGGCGGGCGCGAAGGTCGGTGTGATCTGCAAGTCGCTCCTCGGCAAGGCGCACACCGTGATGGCCGAGGGCGGCGTCGCGGCCGCGCTCGCCCACGTCGATCCCAAGGACTCCTGGAAGGTCCACTTCCGCGACACGATGCTCGGCGGCAAGCTCCTGAACCACTGGCGCATGGCGCAGCTCCACGCGCAGGAAGCTCCCGAGCGCGTCCGCGAGCTGGAGCGCTGGGGGGCCGTGTTCGACCGCACGAAGGACGGGCGGATCCTCCAGCGGAACTTCGGGGGGCACAGCGCGCCGCGGCTCGCCCACGTCGGCGACCGCACGGGCCTCGAGATGATCCGCACGCTCCAGGACGAGGGAGTGCACCAGGGGTTCGACGTCTTCATGGAATGCACGGTGACCAAGCTCCTCAAGGACGGCGACCGCGTGACGGGCTGCTTCGCCTACCGCCGCGAGAACGGCCGCTTCCTCCTCTTCCGCGCCAAGGCGATCGTGCTCGCGACGGGCGGGATCGGGAAGGCGTACAAGGTGACGTCGAACTCCTGGGAGTACACGGGAGACGGCCACGCCCTCGCGTACGAGGCAGGCGCCGAGCTGATCGACATGGAGTTCGTGCAGTTCCACCCCACCGGCATGGTGTGGCCGCCGGGCGTCATGGGGATCCTCGTCACCGAGGCCGTGCGCGGCGAGGGCGGCATCCTCCGGAACTCGAAGGGCGAGCGGTTCATGGAGAAGTACGACCCGAAGCGCATGGAGCTCTCCACCCGGGACATGGTGGCGCGCGCGATCTACACCGAGGTGAAGGAGGGGCGCGGATCGCCCCACGGCGGCGCATTCCTCGACATCTCGCACAAGCCCGCGGACTACGTGAAGAAGAAGCTCCCCTCCATGTATCACCAGTTCAAGGACCTGGCGGACGTCGACATCACGACGACACCGATGGAGGTCGGCCCCACGACGCACTACATCATGGGCGGTGTCCGCGTCGAACCGGACACCGGGGCCTCGACGGTTCCGGGGCTCTTCGCGGCGGGCGAGTGCGCGGGCGGCATGCACGGCGCGAACCGTCTCGGCGGGAACTCGCTCTCGGATCTCCTCGTGTTCGGACGGCGCGCGGGACTCGGCGCGGCGGAGTACGCGAAGAAGACGGGGCCGAACCCTCCGCTCGACGATCGCCAGGTCCAGGCCGCGGAGCGCGAGATGCTCGAGCCGTTCGAGCGGAGCGGGTCCTCGCCCTACGACGTTCACCAGAGACTGCAAGAGTGCATGCACTCGCTGGTCGGGATCTTCCGCGTGGAGGAGGACATGACCGCGGCGATCGCCGAGATCGGAAGGCTGAAGGAAGACGCGGCCCGCGTGCGGGTGACCGGCTCCCGCGAGTTCAACCCCGGTTGGCATCTGGCTCACGATCTCCGATCGATGCTCGTCTGCAGCGAGGCGGTCGCGCGGAGCGCGCTCACGCGCAAGGAGAGCCGGGGCGGCCACGCGCGGCTCGACCACCCGAACCTCGACCCCGAGCAGGGCCGTCGGAACACCGTGGTCCGGCGCGACGGGGAGTCGATGCACGTGTCCCAATCGCCCCTTCCCGAGATGCCCGCCGAGCTTCGCGCCATCGTGGACGCCGAGCTCGAGGCGGTGAAGGTCTGAGGGAGACTCCATGAAGGAAGCTCGGTTCCAGGTCTACCGCGGCGACGCCAAGGCCGGGAAGCTCCAGGAGTACACGGTGGCGGTCGAGGAAGGGATGGTCGTCCTCGACGCCATCCATCGCATCCAGGCGAAGGACGCGCCCGATCTCGCGGTGCGCTGGAACTGCAAGGCGGCGAAGTGCGGCTCGTGCAGCGCCGAGGTGAACGGGAAGCCGAAGCTCATGTGCAAGACGCGGCTCGACGACCTCCCGCTCGAGGAGCCCGTCGTCGTGAAGCCGATGAAGACCTTCCCCGTGGTAAAGGACCTCGTCTGCGACGTGTCCTGGAACTTCGAGGTGAACAAGAGGATCCCCAAGTTCACGCCGAGGAAGGACCGCGAGTGGCGCTGGATGCAGGAGGACATCGACCGCGTCCAGGAGTACCGGAAGTGCATCGAGTGCTTCCTCTGCCAGAACGTGTGCCACGTCCTGCGCGAGCACGGCGAGAAGCCCGGCTTCGCGGGCCCGCGGTTCCTCGTGCGCGTGGCGGGCCTCGAGACCCATCCCATGGACGCGGGCAACCGCACCAAGCTCCTCAAGGACGAGATGGGGATCGGCTACTGCAACATCACGAAGTGCTGCACGGAGGTCTGCCCCGAGGACATCCACATCACCGACAACGCGATCATCCCGCTCAAGGAGCGCGTGGTCGACGAGCACTACGACCCGGTGATGAAGGTGATCCGGCTCTTCACGGGCGGCTCGAACAAGAAGGAGGGGTGATGGCCGCGGAGCCCTCCGCGTACCCCTACGAGACCCGCCTCGACATCCTGCACGGCCCTCTCGAGGTCGTCGACGTGCAGGCGGTCGTCGACCGGGTCGAGCATCCCTGGTTCAACCAGACCCTCTGCCGTGTGAACGATTCGGTCGTGCGGCTCGGTGTCGTGAAGGGCGAGTATCACTGGCACGAGCATCACGATCTGGACGAGTTCTTCTACGTGGTCGAAGGGACGTTCTGGATCGATCTCGAGGGCCGGTCCGTGGAGCTCCAGCCGAGGCAGGGGTTCGTGGTCCCGAAGGGAGTGCGGCACCGGACGCGCGCGCCCGAGCGCGCGGTGATCTTGATGGTCGAAGGCGCGGAGATCGTCCCGACGGGCGACTAGCGGAAGGGCGTGGGGCCGTCAGGTCCCCGCGATCGGGCTCCGCCGTTCCAGCAGCATGACGTCGCGCCACACGCCGTTCATCTTCCCGATCCGCTCGCGCCGGCCCACTTCTCGAAACCCGCAGCTCTTGTGGAGTGCGAGGGACGCCTCGTTTTCCGGAAAGATCCCGGCCTGGAGCGTCCAGATTCCCGCGCGCTCGGAATCCGTGACGAGTGATGCCAGGAGCGCCTTTCCCACCCCGCGTCCCCGCGCGGCCGCCGCAACGTAGACGCTGAGATCCCCCACACCGGCGTACACGCACCGGTCCGAGACCGGCGTGAGCGCCGCCCATCCGAGGATCGCTCCGCGCGCACCCGCGGGATCTCCCGGCTCACGCGCGACGAGGCGTGGCTCCTTCGCGTGCGCGGCGTCCCAGATCTCCCATGGAGGCGCGTCGACTTCGAAGGTCGCGTTGCCCGTGGCGATTCCCTCGAGATAGATCGCGCGGACCTCTGGCCAGTCCTGCGCGCGCATGCTCTCGATCACGAACGAGGTGGCGGCGGGAGTCATCATGACCGGATCGTAGCATACCGACATTCGGGCCCTGGACGGAGCCCCACGAGCGCGCAATACTCGCACCGCTTCCCGTTCGAGCATCCTTTCCGGAGACCCTCATGACGGTGAGCTCGGTCGAGTCGTGGACGCCGGCATCACGCCGTCGCCGCTGGCTCTCGGTGTACGTCGATTACCTGCTCCTCGGTGCGCCCATCGCGGTGATCCTGTGGGCGATCAGCGGCCTGCTCCCGGGGATCCGAACGATCTGGCTCCCGCTCCAGATCCTGCTCTTCCTGTTGATCGAAGCCCTGCTCCTGAAATCGGTGCGCTGGTCTCCCGGACAGAGAGCGCTGGGGATCGAGACCTTTCGGGCGCCCTGGGAGCCCATCGAGCCAGGTGACCCCAAGGGCGTCCCGGTCGTGAACCCCTGGCTGCTCCGGAACGAGCGGTGGTGGACGATCCTGCCGGGCATCCTGATGGTGCTCGACGGCGCCAAGCTTCTGGTGCGGTGGACCGAGTGGTCGAGGACGATGCCCTTCTTCGGCGTTCTACTCGAAGGGGGCGCTGCGGCGGCGTTCCAGGTCGGTCTCGGCCTGCTCGAGATCGCCGCCGGAGTCGCCCTGTTGCGTCTCCGTCGCTGGGCGGCCTGGGCGGGCGCCGCCTACGCCGCCGTCATCCTGACCTCGTTCACGACGAGCGGACCGGTGATTCCGGAGTACGTGGAGCGGGAGGCCATGGCGCGGCGCACCGCCCAGGGACGTGAGGTACGGGAGGAGGAGATCCGTTTCCTGCGGGGCTTCGTCCCGGCCGCCACCGTCGCGACCGGCGTGATCTCGCTGCTATGGATGGGAGCGATCGCCTCGCGAATCCGCACGGCTTCACGCGACCGGAAGCCGGAGGGGATCGATGCCGGGCGGCAATCGCCGGATCCGTTTTCGGCGCCGGACGACGCCGGTGGAGCGAGGTACTGATCCGGTGATGGTGCTCAACCCTTCGGCGTCCGGTTCCCGGGCGGATCAGTCCTCGTGCTGCAGGGCGGCGCGCGCCTCCTCGAGGAGCGGCTCGGCCGAGAGGCCGGTCCCCGTCGCCTCGCGCATCCAGGCTTCCGGGGTGAGCCTGCCGAGCCGCGTCATCCGCTCGACCTCCGAGGCGAAATCGCCCGAGCGGAGCCGCGGCGCGATCTGGAACGCGATGATGCGCCCCAGGGCGTAGTCGGGCGTGTAGAGCGCCGACTCGATCAGGTGGGAGTAGATCGCGAGGATCTCGCAGTCGCGGGTGCCGAAGCGCGGCGCGAAGAACTCGTTCCACACGTCCCGCGCGATCCGTACCGTCGCGTCACGAAGCGTGGCCGGCGAGGCCTCCGGGTTCGCGTACATCCAGCGCCAGACCCGCATGTCCACCAGGGCCACGCCCGAGATCTCGAACGTCGACCAGAGCGCCTCGAAGGCGTCCCTCCTTCGCTCCTCCTCCCCGGCCGGCGGATACCCCAGGAGCTCGAGCCCGCGGTCCTGGAACGTGAACGCGAACGCCTCGGTGAACGCCGTGTTCGGGACTCCGCTCAGGGACCAGTGATCGATCGCGTCGAGCGAGAACACCTGTTCCACGCAATGGCCCAGCTCGTGCGCGGCGGTGTCGAACGATTTGTAGGACATGCCGCCGCCGCTCGCGCGCGTGCGAAGGTGGGAGCGGTCGCCGCGCCGCACCGCGCCGAGCGCGTGGCCGGCTCCCCGCGAGGCGTCGACCACGATCCGCTCCGCGAGCCACGCGGCGCGCTCGCGCGCGAAGCCGAGCGTCCGGAGGAGCTCGGGAAGCGCGCGCTGAAACGCCTCGGCCGTGGGGAACCGCTCCCGGACCACGCGGTCCAGCTCCTCCTCGCTCCGCGCCGCGCGAGGCATGTATCCCGAGTACCAGACGTCGAAGGGCTCGAGCGGGCGGCCGAGCCTCGCCTCGATGCGCCGCGCCAGCCGGTCGACCTCGGGAGCCTCGAGCACGGACCGGATGAGCCGCTCGGCCTCGTCTTCGTGAATCTCGCGCCCCTGCTCGAAGCGCCGGTGGATGAAGGTCGGCGCGGTCGGCGTGTAGGGATCCACCGCGCGCAGCGCGTGGAAGACCGAGAGGAGGTGTGCGTAACGGGTATCGGGCTCCCGGCCCTGGCCCGCGGCCCCGGGGCCGCCGCCGTTCCTCGAGATCTCGTTCGTCTCGGGGCACCACGGGACTTCCGCGTTCCGGACCGCCGCCGGAATTTCCTGACGCACGATCCGCTCCATGACCGTGCGGATCAGGCGCTGCTTCCGGTGTCCCTCGGGCCCCTTGTCGTAGTGGGACCGGAGCTCGTCCCGCAGGCCCCAGTGGGAGATGAGCCGGAGCCCTTCGGGAAACGGCCTCGATCCGTCCTTGTCGAGGAGGTGCCCCATCGAGATGTTGTACTCGGAGATGTAGAGATCCGCGGTGCGGAGGGCGAGGCTGACTCCCTGGAGGACCGGCGGGGGAACGCGCTCGGCGAACCGGTCCATCATCCGGGATCGCGCCCACTCCTCGCGGGTCCACCGCCCGCCCTCACGCAAGCGCTCCTCGAGCGTGTGCACCGGAAAGTGGAGAAGCGCGTGGAACGCGACGCGCGTGCGGAAGAGATCCTCGTCCACGTGGGCGGCGAGATCGACACGCTGGAACATGAGGTCGATCGGATCCAGGGGCCCCAGGTCCAGATCGGTCCGGCGCGAGAGCTCGCGGTGCATCTCGTGGAGATGGCCGTCCACGAGCTCGAGGCTCTCCTCGAGCCGGGCGGCGAG
>DASTBC010000179.1 GCA_035712245.1 Candidatus Eisenbacteria bacterium | reverse complement strand
TTCCTCGTCGTCCTCCCCTGGGCAGCACCGGTCGTCCTCTCCACGATCGCCTGGCTTTGGCTCCTCGACTCCCTGTACAGCGTCGTCAACTGGACGCTCGCACGCCTTCACCTCGACAACGGGCTCGTGTCGGTGCTTGCCGCGGTGAACCTCGAGGAGGACGCCCAGGTCCCGCTGCAGTGGCTCGGCCGCCCGAACCTCGCGCTTCTCGCGCTCACGATCGTGCACGCCTGGCGCATCCTGCCGTTCGCGGTTGTGATCTTCATCGCCGGCCGGGCGTCGATCCCGAACGAGGTGGAGGACGCGTCGAAGATCGACGGCGCGACCGGCGTGAAGAAGCTCTGGTACGTCGACATCCCGCTGCAGCTTCCGATCGCGCTCGTCGCCGTGCTCTTCGGGATCGTGTTCACGGCTGTCGACTTCGCAGTCGTCTACATCCTCACGCGGGGCGGCCCCTTCAACTCGACCCAGGTCCTGCCGACCTGGGCGTACTTCATCGGGATCGACGGGGGCTCCCTGGGTGAGGGCGCGGCGATCTCCCTGTTCTTGTTCCCGCTGCTCGTTGTCGTGACCGTCGCAATGCTGTTCTTCGCGAGAAGAGCGCAGGTTTCCTGATGACCCGGCGCCAGAAGCTGACGACGTATGCCGTGGTGGTGCCCTTTGCGATCTTCCTCGCATTCCCCTTCTACTTCGCCCTCGTGACGATGTTCAAGACGAACCTCGACCTCGCGAACGTCGAGAACTCGCCCTATGTCTACAACGACGTCGAGGGCAACTTCCACTGGGACTTCTGGAACTTCGCGACGTTCGAGCACGTCACATTCCTGTTCGAGGAGACGAACTACCCCCGCTGGCTCCTCAACACCGCTCTCGTCGGGCTCGCCGTGGTCGCCATCACGTTGGCGCTCGCCATGCCGGCGGGATACGCGCTCGCGCGGCTCGCGGGCGGCTGGGGCCAGAGCGCGGGCGTCGCGATCTTCCTCGTCTACCTCATTCCCCCCACGTTGCTCTTCCTCCCGCTCTCGCGGCTGATTACCCAGCTCGATCTCAAGGACTCGCTGTGGTCACTCATCTTGATCTACCCGTCGTTCACCGTGCCGTTCGCCACGTGGCTGCTGATGGGCTTCTTCAAGACGATCCCGCAGGAGCTCGAGGACGCGGCACTGATCGACGGCGCGTCACGTTTGAAGGCCTTTGCGGTGATCGTCCTCCCGATCTCGCTGCCGGGGATCCTGACCGTCGTGATCTTCGCGTTCTCGCTGTGCGTCAACGAATTCATCTACGCATTCACGTTTATCTCGAGCTCGGAGCAGCGGACGGTCTCCGCCGGCGTCCCGAACGACCTGATCCGCGGCGATGTCTTCTTCTGGCAGTCCTTGATGGCTGCGGTGCTCATCCCGGCGATTCCGCTTGCGCTGCTCTACAACGCGTTCCTCGACCGCTTCATCAAAGGGTTTACAGGTGGCGCCTTTAGGTAGAGAATCGAGTCGAAAGGAGGTACCCGTGGCTGACGTATCGGACGAGCTCCCGCGCCCGAGCTCGACGCTGACCCGAGGTGGCCTGCTGAAGAAGGGAGCCGCCGGAGCCTTCGCGGCGGCGATGTTCGGCGGTCTCGCCGAGAAGTCCTTCGGCTTCTACGGACCGCTGCAATTCGCCCACAAGCAGCTCGCGGGCGAGCTGCGAATCATGCAGTGGGCCCACTTCGTCCCCGCATACGACCAGTGGCTCGACAACACGTACATCAAGCGGTGGGGCGAGGCGAACGACGTCGAGGTCAAGATCGACCACATCAACAACGCCCTGCTCTACTCCACGGGCGCGTCGCAGGTCGCGGCCCAGAGCGGCCACGACCTGTTCTGGTTCATCTCGCCGCCGTCCACGTTCCAGAAGCAGACGGTTCCCGTGACCGACCTTGTCCAGGAGGTCTCGAGGAAGCTCGGACCGATGTCGAGGGTGGCGAGGAAGAGCACCTACAACCCGAAGACGAAACAGTTCTACGGGTTTCCGGACGACTACGCACCGGACCCGGTTCAGTACCGCCGGAGCTACCTGCAGGAAGCCGGGGTAAGCCTCAACACATGGGAGGACGTGCGCAAGGGAGCACCCAAGCTCAAGCAGCTCGGACATCCGGTCGGGCTCGGCATGTCGAACGAGATCGACTCGAACATGCTGCTCACGTCACTCCTGTACTGCTACGGCGGCTTCATCCAGAACGAGGAGAACCGCATCGTCATCGGCCAGGGCTCCAACCGCCGCGGCGCCATCCAGGCGCTGACGGTCATGCGTGACATCTACCGAAACGGCATGACTGACGAGGTCTTCGCCTGGACGGCTGCATCGAACAACCAAGCGTTCCTCGCCGGCCGGCTGTCGGTCGCCTTGAACGCGATCTCGATCGTCCGCTCGGCGGAGAACTCCGGAAACGCCGCCTTGTCCGACGACACGTTCCTCGCATCCATCCCGCGTGGTCCGGTGATGCGCATGGGGAACGAGCATGTCATGGGCGTCTTCGTGATCTGGAAGTTCGCCAAGAACAAGGAGGCGGCGAGGAAGTACCTCGTAGACCAGCAGCTCGGCTACCGCGAGCACTTCATTCGCAGCCAGTTCTACAACTTCCCTGCGTGGACGGGCGCCATCGAAGGTGGGTTCAAGAGCATCCGCCGAATGTCCGCACAGGACGACCACAAGCCGAAGGGCAAGTACACGATCCTCACGACGATCGCCGAGAAGTACACGACCAACCCGGGCCATCCGGGCAATACGACCCCGGTGATCGACGAGATCTTCAATACGTTCCTCATCCCGCAGATGTTCGCCGAGGTGGCGCAGGGGAAGATGACCCCCGCCGAGGGCGTCTCGGCATTTGCACGGAAGGCGAACGCGATCTACCGCAAGTGGAAGAACCAGGGGCTCGTGTAGCCCACAGTCGACCATGCTTCGGGGGCCCCGGCGACGGGGCCCTCGTGCTGAGGCCGTGTGGCCCCATCGGTCATTCGATGGCCCGAGTCCAGACAGACCGAGACCACCCGAGACGATCCTGTCCGGCTGAGCCGATTCTGACCATCGTCGCCGTGGTCATCTCCTCCTATCTCGACGGGTCTGGTGGCCTCACGGTGGCCCCACGTCACTTCGCCCGGCGAGGACGACTTTGCGGAGCTGGGGTTCGCTCGGCGAGAGGCCCGCGATTGCGGGCCTCTCGCTTGCGTCCGCCTTGCCGATCAGCTCACGAGATCGCGAGCGGGACGGCGCGGAT
>DASTBC010000178.1 GCA_035712245.1 Candidatus Eisenbacteria bacterium | reverse complement strand
CTTCGGCGGCCCCGCGTTCGACATCGTGCTCGACTCGATCGGCGGCCGTTCGATCCAGGACGGCCTCCGCGCGCTCAAGCCCGGCGGGCGTGTCGTGAGCCTGGGGATCGGGAAGGTGTCGCGGAAGGGACTTCTCGGGGCGATCGCGTTCTTCCTTTCCGCGCCGCGCCTCACGTACCTCGACCTGCTCGGGCCGAGCCGGGGTCTGTACGGGGTGAACCTCGCGCGCCTGATGGGGAACACGGCGCTCGTGCGCTCGACGCTCGAGACGCTCGTGCAGTGGGCGGCCGCGGGGGAGATTCAGCCCGCGCCGGGACGCGTGATGCCGCTCGCCGAGGCGGGAGAGGCGCACCGGATCCTCGAGTCGCGCGGAAACGTGGGAAAGATCGTCCTTCGCGTGTAGGCGCCGGACTCAGACCGCGATCGGCGCGACCAGCCTCTTCAAACCCGCGAGCACCTCGGGCCACGCGCCCGCGTAGTTCCGGCGGGCCGTGCGACGCTTCGAAGCGTCGATCCGCTCGAATCCCGAGTGCAGGACGAGCACCGCCGAGCCCGAGGACTCAGGCTCGATCATGAACTCGACGCGAGTCGGCGCTCCCCATCCTTCTCCGACCCACTCCCACGAGAGGGAGACGCGCGAGGACGGCACGATCTCCTCGATCCGCCCCTCCTCGACGATCTGGCGGCCCTGGAAGCGCGACGTGAGCCGGAACGATCCGCCCTGCACGCCGTCGAAGTGCTCCACGTGCGCCACCCACTTCTCGAGTCCCGACGCGGTGGAGAGGAGCGGCCAGAGATCCGGCGCGACGCGGGGCATGTGAGCGCGAAGCGTGATGGGAAGATCCGATCCCCACTCGTGCGCGTCCCTGTTCTCGTGGAGCACGGTCCGGAGCGCGGAGAGCGCCTCCTGCCAGAAGGCTCGCGCGCCCCGGCGCTCGGCCTCGCTCCGGAGCCCGTCGTGCGAGACGTAGAGGCGCGAGCCCGGCCCGTCCCCCTCGAGGCGCAGGGACACGTGGTTCTCGGGGGAGAGCGCGGAGCTCCGCCAGAGGAACTCGATCCGGACGGGAGGGACGACGGTGAGCACGCGGCCGCGGAGCACGTCGCCGTTCCACATCTCGAGGAGCACGTCACCGCCCTGGCCCAGGTCGAGATCGGCGCGGCCGAGCCAGCGCGCCAGGAGGTCGGGCCGGGAAAGATGTGACCAGGACTCCAAGAGTGGAGTCCGATACGACCGGAACACCGAGACGGCGGTGGGGGTCACGGCGGTATGGTACCCCAAGCCGGTGCTAGGCTCCTCCCGTGATTCGCCGGCTCCTGCACGTCGTGACCCGCGTTCTCGCCCGTGTGTGGGCGCTGCCCATGACCGCTCTCGGGGCCCTCCTGGTTCCGGTCGCCTGGGTGACCGGCGGCCGGATCGCCGTCGTGGACGGCGTCCTCGAGGTTCACGGCGGGTGGGTCACGGGGTTCCTGCGCCGGTGGCCGCCCTTCACGGCGGGAGCCGCCGCGATGGCGCTCGGACACGTCGTGCTCGCCATGAGCGCGCGCGACATGGAGGAGTGCCGCGCGCACGAGCGCGTCCACGTGCGGCAGTGCGAACGCTGGGGGATCTTCTTCCTGCCGGCCTACCTGGGAGCATCCCTGTGGGCCTGGATGCGCGGACGGGATCCGTATCGCGACAATCCATTCGAGAGGGAGGCGTTCCTTCGATCGCGCCACGGCACGGGAGGTGAGCGGCTCGCCGTGCCTCGGGGCCAGTGACGCAGGTCGATCCCACGTGGGTTGAAGACGTCCGAACAACACGGTTGACGCGGGAACGACTTTCACCTAATGTTCACCTCACCTGCGGGGCGCGCGATGCGTACCGCCCCGGGGAGGGTTGTTCCCGGACGGCCGCCACAGGGCGCCACGCGGCCGCCTCGGGCAACCCGGACCGACGGAGGACTCCCACGTGCTGACACCGCGGCAGCGGACCGCGTACGACTTCATCGAGGAGTTCACGGGGCGCCACGGGTACGCGCCCTCGTTCGAGGAGCTGCGCCGTCACCTCAGGGTCGCATCCCTGAACGCGGTCGCGAAGCTGGTCGCCCAGCTCCGCCGCCGCGGGTACCTGGCGGCCGCGCCGCCCAACGCGAAGCGCTCGCTTGCCCCGCCTGTGCGCCACGCCGATGGAGCCACCATCCCCCTCCTCGGCGTGGTCGCGGCGGGGCGGCCCATCGAGGCGGTCGAGGACGCCGAACCGGTCGGGATCCCGGCATCGATGGCGGGGCGCGGGGAGCGCTACGCCCTGCGTGTGCGCGGGGACTCCATGATCGAGGACGGCATTCGGGACGGCGATCTGATCGTCGTGCGCCACGCGCGCCAGGCCGAGAACGGACAGACCGTCGTCGCGGTCGTCGACGGCGAGGCCACGCTGAAGCGCTTCCATCGAACCGCTCGCGACCGCGTGGAGCTCCGGCCGGCGAATGCCTCGCTTGCTCCGATCCGCGTCTCCGCGGACCGGGTCGAGGTCCGAGGCATCCTGG